>CAXUBN010000024.1:0-15606 GCA_964249255.1 uncultured Acetobacteraceae bacterium
GGTGCAGCCGATGCGGCCCATCGTGCTGCGGGAGATCGCGATCCGGCGCGTGCTGGCCAACCTGCTGGAGAACGCCCGCCGGCACGGCGGCCGCATCATGCTGACCGCCCTCGCCGAGGCGCGCGCCGTACTGCTGCTGATCGACGACGACGGGCCGGGTATCCCGGACGATCGCCGCGAGGGGGCGTTCCGGGCCTTCGCCAGCGGCGCCGACGGTGGCACCGGGCTCGGCCTCACGATCGCCCGCGACATCATCCAGGCGCATGGGGGCGACATCTGGCTGGAGCGGAGTCCGCTTGGGGGCCTGCGGGTCCGGATCAGGTTGCCATTCTAAAATTGTCAGAGCCGTCTTGGAGATGAATCTCAGACAGCCGGGATCCAAGGGCCTGAGGCCCTTGGCGGGTCCAGGGCAGAGCCCTGGCCTTGCTTCCTTTAAGGCAGCGTATTACCCGCGCCGCCGTGCCCGGGCCCGTTGTTGCTGCCGAAGCCCCCGGTGCCGCCCAACGTGTCGCCGCCCAGCGAGCTCAGCGGGTTGTAGCGGCCGACGTTGCCGATCAGCTGCTGCAGGAAGGTGGAGTCGCTGCCCGGCGAGGGCGTGGTGCGGCCGACCATGGCGACGTCGTGCGCGTCGCTCTTGTCGACCCGGCGCAGGCTGCGCAGCACGCCCCCCTGGTCGAAGTTCAGCACCAGCACCTGCTGCTGTTTGATCCGGGGATGGGCCAGCGGCACCGGTGCCGTCACCTCGCCGATGTAGAACCAGGTGTTGTCGTCGAATGTGGCCTTGGCGGTGGGCGAACCGATCAGGGCGGTGACGTCGGCGCGCGTCGCGGTGCCGGGGACCAGCTTGTCGTAATCCTCCTTCTCCACCATCTGACCGCGGTCGGTCGGCAACGGCGAGAACACCGCGCAGCCGTTCAGGACGAGCGGCGACAGCGCAAGGGCCACCAGGAGGCGGGCATGGAAGCGGCCGGCTGGGCGTCGGGGCGCGGGCGGCATGGGCATCCTCACACTGGCAGCCCGCGCGGCGTGACACCGCCGGCATCGCATCCGGGTCCGGTGCCCGATCGTTTCCCCGGTGTCAATCGTGGAGGACCCGTCGCATGAGCCTGGAGCCCGAGCTGTCGCGCCGCATCCCGCTCCGGCGCCTGGACGCCGCCCGTGACGGGGATGGCCCGGTGTCGATCGTGGTCGAGGCGGACGCCGGCGAGTGCGCGGCGCTGGCCCGCCGGCTGGTGTTGCCGGCGGTGGGGGCGCTGAGCTGCCGGTTCGCGCTGTCGAGCGCCAGCCGGGCCGGCGTGGTCGAAGCCGAAGGGCTGCTGCAGGCAAGGGTGACGCAGGTCTGCGTCGTCACGGCGGAGCCGTTCGAGGCCACGGTGACGGAGCGGTTCTCGCTGCGCTTCGTGCCGGAGGACACGCTGTCGGCACGGCCGGACGCGGAGCTCGATCTGGAGGCCGACGACGAGCTGCCCTATGCGGGCGGCGCCATCGACCTGGGGGAGGCGGCGGTCGAACAGCTGGCCTTGGCGCTGGATCCGTATCCGCATCGGCCCGGCGTCGAGCGACCAGCCGGGGTCGGGATCGGGGATCCGCCGCTGGATGGCCAGGACGCTTGCGTGGATGCCGGGGGCGATGCGGGGAACGGCGATGGGCCTGCAAACCCGTTCGCGGCGCTGTCCCGTTTGCGGATCGGCCCGGCGAACTAGCATCCATCGGCCGATTGCCGCGATACCGGCAGCGTTCGCTTGCAGGAGCGGGGCGGCTCTGGTAGGAGCCCCGGCTCGCTCGATGTCATGCCGTTGTCCGATAACTTGGAATTGCGGCAGCACTTCGGCGGTGTCCTTGCACCGCGCTAGACCTGGAGGGGCTTGAGGCCCATGGCTGTTCCCAAGAGAAAGACCTCGCCGTCGCGTCGCGGCATGCGCCGGAGCCACCAGGCGCTGCCGACAGAGGCGCACAACGAGTGCGGGAACTGCGGCGAGCTGAAGCGGCCCCATCACGTCTGCGGCCAGTGCGGACACTACAACGGCCGCGAGGTCGTGCAGGCCGGCAAGGCGCTCAAGGCCGCCATCCGAACCTGAGGCGCGATGGGCTGGACCCGGATGAGCGTGCGCGCGGGCATGCGTGGTCCGGCCGGCCGGCGGGTTCATCCGCCGCATCCGTCCGGGCCTGACGCGGCGGCATTGCGATGACGGCGGCGGGTGACGGCTCCGTGGATGGCGATGCCGCGTCCGAACGTCCCAACGGAGCCGGCGGCGGTGCAGGGTTCGCCCTGGCGATCGACGCCATGGGCGGCGATGGTGCCCCGGAGATCGTCATCGACGGGCTGGCCCTGGCGGCGGAACGCCATCCCGGCCTCCGCGTGCTGCTGGTGGGCGACGAGGCGCTGCTGACATCCCTATTGGCGCGCTCGGACACCGTGCGGGCGATCTGCAGCGTGCGGCACGCGCCCAACGTGATCAGCAACGAGACCAAGGGCACCGCGGCCCTGCGCGTGCGCGACTCCTCCATGCGGATGACCATGGACGCGGTGGCGGCCGGCGAGGCCGACTGCGTGGTCTCCGCCGGCAACTCCGGTGCCATGCTGGCGCTGGCCAAGATCGTCATCAAGACCATTCCCGGCATCGACCGGCCGGCGCTCGCGGCGATCAGCCCGTCGGTGCGCGGCGACGTGGTGATGCTGGACCTGGGCGCCAACGTCAGCTGCGACAGCCGCAACCTGGTCGAGTTCGCCATCATGGGCGAGGTGTTCGCCCGCGTCGTGCTGGGACTGCCGCAGCCCACGATCGGACTGCTCAACGTGGGCTCGGAACAGATCAAGGGCGACGACCGCGTGCGCCAGGCGGCCGAGGTGCTGCGCAGCAGCCCGCTCGCCGCCCAGTTCCGAGGCTTCGTCGAGGGGCACGACATCACCGCCGGCACCACCGACGTGGTGGTGACCGACGGCTTCACCGGCAACGTGGCGCTCAAGACCGGGGAGGGGGCGCTCAAGCTCGCCGGCACGATGCTGAAGCAGGTGTTCAACGCCAACATGATGTCGCGGCTGGGCTACGTGATGGCGCGGCCCGGGCTGGACCGGATGCGCGAATGGCTGGACCCGCGGCGCTACAACGGCGCGGTGCTGATCGGGCTGAACGGCGTGGTGGTGAAGTCGCACGGCGGCGCGGACGCGGAAGGGTTCGCGCACGCGGTGGACGTGGCAATGGACATGGTGACGCACCGCTTCAACGAGCGGATCCGGATCGGGGTGGCGCAGCTCGGCGATGGGCCGGGTCACCAGGCGGCGAGCCATCCGGCGGCGCTGGCGGCGGCATCGGACGCCAAGCCGGGGATCCGGCTGGCGACCACCGGCTGACGTCCGAACCAGCCGCATCCACGAACCACAGTCTCGGCAGGTCGGCATGGCGTTCCGCTCCACCCTGATCGGCGTCGGCACCTATCTCCCCGAGCGGGTGGTGGACAACGACGAGCTCGCCGAGTGGCTGGACACGTCCGACGAATGGATCCGCGAGCGTACCGGGATCCGGCAGCGTCACCTGGCGGCGCCGCACGAGACGGCGGCGATGATGGCCACAGAGGCCGCGCGCGGGGCACTGTCGGATGCGGGCGTGGACGCGGCCGAGGTGGATGCGGTGCTGCTCGCCACCAGCACGCCGGACCAGGCGTTTCCCGCCACCGCGGTCCGGGTGCAGGCGGCGCTCGGCATGAAGGGCGGCTTCGGGTTCGACCTGTCGGCGGCGTGCAGCGGCTTCATCTTCGCGCTGTCGACCGCCGACTCGATGATCCGCACCGGCCAGGTGCGGACCGTGCTGGTGATCGGCTCGGAGGTGTACTCCCGCATCCTGGACTGGGAGGACCGCGGCACCTGCGTGCTGTTCGGCGACGGTGCCGGTGCGGTGCTGCTCCGCGCCGGCCGGGAGGACGGTCCCGGCGTGCTGTCGACGCACCTCCACTCCGATGGCGCGAACGGCGACCTGCTGTTCGTCGATGGCGCGGTGGGCCGGCCCGAATGCTCGGGCCGCCTGCGCATGAACGGGCGCGAGATCTTCCGCCATGCGGTCGCCAAGCTGGCGGCGGCGGTGGACGAGGCCCTCGCCGCGAACGGGCTCGCCTACGGCGACATCGACTGGCTGGTGCCGCATCAGGCCAACCGCCGCATCATCGACGCCATGGGCCGCAAGCTCGGCCTGCCGCCGGAGCGGGTGGTGATCACCGTGGACCGGCACGCCAACACGTCCGCCGCCTCGATCCCGCTCGCCTTCGCGGAAGCGTTCCGCGACGGCCGCATCCGGCGCGGCGACCTGGTGCTGATGGAAGCGCTGGGCGGCGGCCTGACCTGGGGCTCGGCACTGATCCGAATGTGACGCGAGACCCGTTAGACCGTTGCTTTGACGAGGGTTTCGGTTTGACGGGTCATTCCGGCGTGTTACGGTCCCTCCATGAGCACCGTGACGCGGGCCAGCCTGGCCGAGCACATCTACACTCAGGTTGGCCTGTCACGGAACGAATCGGCGGCCTTGCTGGAGGCGGTGCTGGAACGGGTGGCGGGCGCGCTGCAATCCGGCGACCCGGTCAAGATCAGCGGCTTCGGCACCTTCTCGGTACGCCAGAAGGGCCGGCGGATCGGACGCAATCCCAAGACCGGGCTGGAGGTGCCGATCCTGCCGCGCTCGGTGCTGGTGTTCCGGCCGAGCCAGGTGCTGAAGGCGCGGGTCAACGGACAGGAGCCGCCCGGCGATCTGCTGGGCGAGGACGACGCGGCATGAGCCAGCCCGCATGAGCCAGACCGGCAGCTGGCCGCCTGGCGGCGTCGAGACCGAGAACGGGGACGAGGCCGGCCTGGAGCTGGGCTTCGACCCGGGCGTCGGCGAGGACCCGCGGGACGGGGAGCCGGAGCGCGGGGGCGGCCGGGCGAAGAAGAGCCCGTCGGCGTTCCGCACCATCAGCGAGGTGGCCGACGACCTGCATATCCCGCAGCACGTGCTGCGGTTCTGGGAAACCCGGTTCCCCCAGGTCAAGCCGTTGAAGCGCGGCGGCGGCCGCCGCTACTACCGGCCGGACGACATCGCGCTGCTGCGCCGGATCTCGGACCTGCTCTACATCCAGGGCTACACCATCAAGGGCGTGCAGCGGCTGCTGCGCGAGGGCGACGGCACCCTGTCGGGCGTGCTGCCGCCGCCGGACGTGGCCGATCACGGCGACGAGCTGGAGATCCCGCCGGAACCCGCGGACGCGCGGCCGGACGAGCCGCCGGCGCTGCCGGAGCACGGGTTCGAACCACCGGCGACCTGGATCGCCGCCCATGACGGTGAGCTAGAGGACGAGGTGCAGCGCCTGCGCCACGCCCTGCGCGGCGTGCTGGACGAGCTGCACGACCTGCGCCGTCTGATCCGGGCCTAGCTGCCGGATTGCGGCCGTGCGGCCAGGCTGCTAGATCCCGACTGCCGCGGTGCTCCGTGGCATGGCGGGCAGTAGCGCAGCCTGGTAGCGCATCAGTCTGGGGGACTGAGGGTCGTGGGTTCGAATCCCGCCTGCCCGACCACCCTCCTTGTCCGGTGACGCATCAGCCAACATCCTCCGCCGGACCGGTCCAGTCGCGCCAGAGCAGGATCAGGGCGGCCATGATCGCCGGGCCGAGGAACAGGCCGATCAGCCCCCACGCCTCCACGCCGCCCAGGATGCCCAGCAGCACCCACAGGAACGGCAGCTTGGTGGCGCCCCCGATCAGCACCGGCCGGACGAAATGGTCGGCGACGAACACCACGATCATCCCGAACGCGAACACCGCGATGCCGGCGATCGCCGAGCCGCCGGCCACGATCAGCAGCGAGGCCAGGCCGATCGCCACCACGGCGGCGAACGGGATCATGGCGGCCACCGCGGTCAGGATGCCGAACAGGGTCGGGTGGGGCGCGCCGGCGACCGCGTAGGCGACACCCATCACCATGCCCTCGCCGAGCCCGACCAGCACCAGCCCGTCCACCGTGCCGTGCACGGAGGCCACCATCTGCCGCCCGATCCGCTCGCCGCGGGTGCCGAACGCACGCCGGCTGGCCACCAGCATCTGCGCCGCCACCGCCTCGCCCTCGCGGAACAGGAAGAACAGGGTGACGATGCTGAACAGGAACAGCGTGCTGCGGTGCGCGACCTGGCTGCCCAGCGTGCGCGTCAGCCGCAGGCTGCTGCCCGTGTTGAGGGGCGCGAACAGCTCCGATGCGCCGCGCGGCGTGGCCAGGTGCTGCTGCCACCAGCCGGTGGCGGCCTCCGAGCCCACCGGCAGTCGCTCCACCCAGACCGGCACCGGCACGCCCGTATGGCGCGCGTGCTCGATCCAGGCGAACACGCCCTGGGCCTCGCGCGCGCCCTCTAGCCCGATCATGGAGATCGGCACCAGGAACACCAGCGCGATCATCGCCGTGAACAGCAACGGCAGCAGCAGGTTGTGCCGGCCGGGCGGCCAGCGCCGCTTGGTGCGCCGGAACAGCGGCCAGGTCGCGATCGCGAAGATCACGGCCCAGGCCAGCGCCGACAGGAAGTCGCGCAGCGTGAACAACCCAAGCAGCACCAGGACCGTACCGAGGGCGCCGCGGGCGAACTGCTGGAACCGGATGCGTCGGGCGGCCTGCGGGTCCGCCGGCCAGGCGGTCCCCGAAACCGGGCCGCGTGCCTCGTCCATGGGTTCGGTTCCTCCTGCTGCCGGTCGACGTATTGCGGTGGCGACCGGTTCCTGCAAGCGGCCTTCCCAGCTCGGGCGGGATGGGCGATGAGGTGGCTGCGACGGATGCGATCCGGGAGGCCGGCAGAAACGGCATGGTCGGGATGATGGCGACGACGGGTCGTCACGCGCGGAAATATCGGCAGCGCGGTGCCGGATGATCGCCCTGATCCGCGGGGAGGCCTACCGCTCGTGCTCCCGGGCCATCGACGTCCGGGCGACGCCGATGGTGAGCGACGGGAAGGGGACCCATGGCATCCTGCCTGCGGGCCTGCTGTTCTGACCGGGTGGGTGCGGGGATTGCCGGGAAATGACGACGCGTTGGATCATCTGGTCGCTGGTGCTGCTGTACTTCGCCACCGCCGCGATCGTGGTGCTGCGGATCATGCAGCGTCGGCGCGCGGCGATGCGCCTGGTCTGGCCCCCTTCGATCACGCAGCGGCAGATGGAGCACCAGGGCGCCCGCTTCCTGAGGCAGATGGGCTGGCAGGTCTCGGTCGCCATGACCCCGGGGACCCACAGCGTCCACGAGTGCACCAGGCCGGGAAGCTACATGTTCGTGCTGTTCCTGCGCGACGGCGCCTTCTTCCGGCGGCTTCTGTTGATCCTGACCAAGTATGGGCCGCACCTGACGAGGCTTCTGGTGATCGTGCCCTATGATCCGCCGTCCGAGGCCATGATCAGGGAGGCCGACGAGGTCCAGGCTGCGGTGGTACATTTCCGGCAGCTGGCCCTGTTCACGGACTGCCAGAGCGCCCGGCAGCCGGGCCTGGACGCGGCCCGGGAGATGAAGCAGCGGGTGCAGTCGCTCCAAACGTTCTAGGCCCGGTCCGCGTATCATCGGCCAAACATCCGGTCAGGACACGCCTGATGCCCTCGATGGTCAGGCAGCGGGCCGGACCGCCTAGATCGCGAAGGCCTGCACCAGGGCCGCCTCCTTCAGGCTGTCGAAGCGGCCGGACGCGCCGCCGTGGCCGGCCTCCATGTTGATGCGGCACAGGATCGGCCGGTCGCCGGTGGTGAGCTCGCGCAGCCGCGCCGCCCACTTGGCCGGCTCCCAGTAGGTCACGCGCGGATCGGACAGGCCGCCCATGGCCAGGATCGCCGGGTAGGCGCGCTCGCCGACGTTGTCATAGGGCGAGTAGCCGGCGATGCGGTCGTATGCCTCCGGATCGACAAGCGGGTTGCCCCATTCCGGCCATTCCGGCGGCGTCAGCGGCAGCGAGGCGTCGGACATGGTGTTCAGCGTGTCGACGAACGGCACCTGGGCCACGATCGCCGCGAACAACTCCGGCGCCAGGTTGGCCACCGCCCCCATCAGCAACCCGCCCGCCGACGCGCCGTGCGCCACGATGCGGCCGGCAGCACCGTAGCGGGCCGCCGGGAGGTGCCGGGCCACGGACACGAAGTCGCTGAAGCTGTTGGCCTTGGCCGCTCCCCGCCCGTCCAGGAACCAGTTCCAGCCCTTCTCCGAGCCGCCGCGCACATGGGCCACGGCGTGGATCCAGCCACGGTCGACCAGGCTCAGCGTGCGGGTGGAGAAGCCGGCCTCGATCGCGTGGCCGTAGGAGCCGTAGCCGTAGAGCAGCAGCGGCGCGCTGCCGTCGACCGGCGTGTCGCGGCGCATCAGCACGGTGATCGGCACGGCGGCGCCATCCGCTGCGGTGGCCGACAGGCGGCGGGTGACGTAGCGCGCGGCGTCGTGGCCGGACGGGATCTCCTGCACCTTGCGCAGCGTGCGTTGGCCGGTCGCCATGTCCAGGTCATACCAGTGCCGGGGCGTGGTCGGGGACTGGTAGCCGTAGCGCAGGATCGTGGTGTCAAATTCGTAGGAGCCGTCCAGCGACAATAGGAATGCCTCCTCCTCGACCGCGATCGCGGTCGCCGCGGCGCGGATGTCGGCGGCATCCGCGTCCGCATCGGCCACGACCAGGATGCGGTTGTTGACGTCGTGGCGCTCGATCCAGGCGAGGTGGCCGGCGAACGCGGTGGCGCCGATGACGAAGTGGCCGGGCCGGTGCGGCACGAACGGCCGCCAGCCGTCGCGGTCGAGCCGGTCGGCGTCGGCCTGCATCAGGGTGTGGTCGATCGCGTCGCCGCGGTTGGTGTGCACGATGAAGCGGTCGCCGCCGTCCGCCGTGCGACGCGGCCAATGCACCAGGGCGTAGCGCTCGCCCCTGAGGCGGGGGGCGGCCACGCGCGGCGCCGTGATGGGGTCGTGGCCGGGGATGAGCAGGACCTCGCTGGTCTCCTGGTCGCCGCAGGTGATCAGGATCCAGCGGCGGGACGCGCTGAGCTCGACGCCGATGAAGAAGCCGGGGTCGCGCTCCTCGTACACCAGCATGTCCGGGCCGCCGCGCGACGGGCGGCGGTAGATGCGGGTGGGACGGCCGTGCTCGTCGCGATAGGTCCAGAACAGCCAAGCGCCGTCGGGCGAGAAGGCGAAGTCGCCGGTGGAGCTGTCGGCCGGGTCGGGCAGCGTGGCGCCGGTGGCGAGGTCGCGGATCTGGATGCGATACACCTCCGAGCCCTGCGCGTCCTCGGCGAAGGCGTAGAGGTCGTGCCCGGGGGCGTGATGGGCGGCGGCGACCCGGTAGTAGTCCCGGCCCACCGACAGTGCCTGCACGTCCAGCAGCACCTGCTCGGCGGCGGCGGGACCGCCGGTCGGCCGTCTCGCGTGGACCGGATGCTGGGCGCCCGGCTCGTAGCGGTGATAGTACTCCCACGGCCCGTCCGGCACCGGCACCGACATCTCGTCGTCCTTCAGCCGGCCCTTCATCTCGTCCAGGATGGCCGCGGCCAGGGTGTCGGTCGGCGCCAGCACGGCCTCGGCATAGGCGTTCTCCCGGCGCAAGTGCTCTGCAATGTCAGGGCGCAGCGCCGCAGGGTCGCGCAGCACCGCCTGCCAGTTCTCGTCCTTCATCCAGCCGTAGGGATCGGTGCGAACGCGGCCGAGCTGCTCGATGCGGCGGGGCTCGCGGCGTGCCACGGGCGGGATCGGGACCGGGGTTGGAGCCAGGCTCATGTCGGGATCCTTCGCGGCCGCATCGGCCTCGGTTCGGGCAGGTCGATGACGGCGTGCAGGTGTTGCACCGCCAGACCGGTATCGGCCGCGATCATCCCGGCCACGAGGCTGCGATGGCAATGGGCGGGGTCGCGCTCGTAGCAGAGCAGGCACGCGCGCGTTTCGGTCGCCAGCGCGCGGGCCTCGGCGAGCGCCGCCTGGCTGCGGTCGCCCATCATGTGGGCCTGGAAGATGCGCCGCATGGCGCCGACGTCGCCACGGCGCACGGCGTCGCGGCCGTCCTTCGGCGTGCCGAGCGGCTGAAGGTGCAGGTAGTCGATCCCGGCCTCGCCCAGGGCGCCGGCCAGCAGCCGCTTGGAGAAGCCCGCGCGCCGCGACGCCGCCACCGCCCGCACGTCGATCAGCAGCCGGGTTCCGGCCTCCAGCAGGGCGCGGCGCACCTGGTCCGGGCGGGCGGCCTCGTAGCCGATCGTGAGGAGCCGCGTTGCCGTCACGCCCATCACGTTACCAGCTTCGTCCGGGAACGGCAGCCGTCATGGACGGCGGCGGGGTCGCGAGCGACGTGACGGGGATGATGCCGATGCGGATGGCCCTGTTCCTCGTGGGCTTCGCCGGCGCGCTGATCGGGCCCCAGGCGGTGATGGCGGCGCTGCTGACCCTTTCGGCGTGGCATCCTGCCAATCACGCCCCACGCAGCAGGTCCAGGGTGCGCGGGTCCGGCTTGCCGCCGAAGTAGTGGTCGAGCGCATCTTGGAATTCAGGCTGCCCGGGGGCGGCCTCCGCGAACAGGGTCATGCAGGAACGGAACTTGAGGTCGTCCGGGCTGCCGAAGATCGCGTGCGCGGAGCGGTCCGGCACCGCCAGTACCAGCGCCGTGCAGCCGAGCAGGCGCGGACCCAGCACCGGATGCTGGAGATAGGCGCCCGCCTCCTGCAGCGACGCCAGCGCGTAGTGCTGCGCGATCAGGCTGTGGCCCAGGCCGCGCAGCTGCGGAAATACGAACCACATCCAATGCGAACGCTTGGCGCCGCAGCGGAGCTCGCCGCGCACCTGGTCGAGAATTGGGTCCTGCGCTGTTACGAAGCGATCGAGATAGGACAGCATAGGTTGGACGTGGGGATATCGAGAGGAAGGCCAAGGGCTCCGCCCCTGGACCCCGCCAGAGGCGCGGCCTCTGGACTCCGATCTTCAGGGTTTGGGGCCGGCCTTATCTGAAGTCTCGTGTCGGGACCTTGATTGGCGCCGAACCCAGCTCGCGCAGCAGCGCCGTGAGGTCCTCCAGCCGCTCGGCGACCAAGTGCACCACCGCGCCGGCGCGTTGCAGCCGGCCATGGCAGGCGACCACGCCGGCGGACAGGATCAGGCTGCGCTGCGCCGCGAACAGCTTCGGCCAGATCACCAGGTTGCCGATGCCGGTGTCGTCCTCCACCGTCATGAACATCACGCCCTTGGCCGAGCCCGGCTTCTGGCGCATCAGCACGATGCCCGCGACCGCGATGCGCCGTCCGTCGCGTCCCGTTGCCAGCGTGTCGCATGGCGACAGCCCGCGCGCGCGGAGCGCCGGGCGCAGCAGCGCCAGCGGATGACACCTGAGGCTGAGGCCGACCGAACGGTAATCGGCGACCACCTCGCCACCCGCGCCGAGGGGCGCCAGCGCCACCGCCGGCTCGTTCGCGAACGGCTCCGGTTGATCGGCGAACAGCGGCAGGTCCGCGTCGGCCAGGCCGCGGACCACCCACAACGCGTCCCGCCGCCGCAGGCCCAGCGCGTGGAAGCCGTCCGCCTGCGCGATCCACTCCAGCGCGGCGGCGGGCAGGCCGGTGCGGCGGTGCAGCGTCTCGATCGTGCGGCAGGCGCCCTGCGCCCGCCCGGCCACCAGCCGGTCGGCCTCGATGCGCGACAGGCCGCGCACGGTGCGCAGTCCCAGCCGCACCGCGAGGTAAGGTCCGTCCGCCGGCTCGAGCGTGCAGTCCCACGCGCTGATCAGGGCGCAGACCGGCCGGACCGGCACCCCGTGCTCACGGGCGTCGCGCACGATCTGCGCCGGGGCATAGAAGCCCATCGGCTGCGCGTTCAGAAGGGCGGCGCAGAAGATGTCGGGATGGTGGCACTTCATCCAGGCGCTGGCATAGGCGACCTTGGCGAAGCCGGCGGCGTGGCTTTCCGGGAAGCCGTAGGACCCGAATCCCTCGATCTGGCTGAAGGTGCGCTCGGCGAACGCCCGCTCGAACCCATTGGCGGCCATGCCGTCGATCAGCTTGTCGCGGAATTCGGCGACGCCGCCGGTGGACTTGAAGGTGGCCATGGCGCGGCGCAGCCGATCGGCCTCGGTGGGGGTGAAGCCGGCGCACTGGATCGCGACCTGCATCGCCTGTTCCTGGAACAGTGGCACGCCCAGGGTTTTACTCAACACCCGCTCCAGGCTCGGCTGGGGGTAGTCCGGATGCTCCAGCCCGTCGCGGCGGCGCAGGTAGGGGTGCACCATGTCGCCCTGGATCGGACCCGGTCGCACGATCGCCACCTGGATCACCAGATCATAGAGCTCGCGCGGCCGCAGCCGCGGCAGCATCGCCATCTGCGCCCGGCTCTCGATCTGGAACGTGCCCAGCGTGTCGGCCCGGCAAATCATGTCGAAGGTGGCGGGATCACCCCGGGGGATTGTCGCAAGATCAAGCGTTTGGCTGCGATGCTGATGCAGCAGCGTGAAGGCGCGACGCATGCAGCCCAGCATGCCCAGACCCAGCACGTCGACCTTCATGAAGCGCAGCGTGTCGATGTCGTCCTTGTCCCACTCGATCACTTGGCGGTCCGCCATCGCCGCCGGCTCGATCGGCACTAGGTCGGACAGGTGGTCGCGGGTCAGCACGAAGCCGCCCGGATGCTGGCTCAGGTGACGGGGGAAGTTGATCAGCTCCTTGGCTAGCAGCAGGGTCAGGCGCAGACGGCGGTCGGCCACGTTGAGGCCCGCGGCCCGGGCCTGCTCGGCATCGACGCCGTCGGCGCTCCAGCCCCAGACCTGGCCGGCGAGCAGGGCGGTGACGTCCTCCGGCAGGCCCATGACCTTGCCCACCTCGCGCACGGCGCCGCGCGAGCGGTAGCGCGAGACGGCCGCGCACAGCGCCGCGCGATGGCGGCCATAGCGCTCGAACACCCACTGGATCACCTCCTCGCGGCGCTCGTGCTCGAAGTCGACGTCGATGTCGGGCGGCTCGTGGCGGTCGGCGGAGATGAAGCGTTCGAACAGCAGGTTGCTGTCCACGGGATCGATCGAGGTGATGCCGAGCACGAAACAGACGGCGGAGTTTGCCGCAGAACCACGGCCCTGGCAGAGGATGTTGCGGCTGCGGGCGAACCGGACGATGGCGTTCACGGTGAGGAAGTAGGGCGCGTAGTCGAGCTGGCGGATCAGGGCGAGCTCGTGCGCGACCTGGGTGGCGACCGCATCCGGTGTGCCGCCCGGATAGGCGACCGGCAGGCGCTCGCGCACCAGCCGTTCCAGGTCCTCCTGATCGGACAGGCCCGGCGTCTCGCTTTCCTCTGGATACTGGTAGCTGAGCTCGGACAGGCTGAAGCGGCAGCGCTCCAGGATCGTGCGCGTGGCGGCGAGGGCGTCGGCATGGTCGCGGCCGAACAGGCGCATGGTCTCGGCCGGATCCTTGAGGTGGCGGTCGACCGAGCGGGCGCGGCGGTGGCCGGCGGCGTCGATGGTGCATCCCTCGCGGATGCAGGTGACGACGTCCTGGAGGATGCGGCGGTCCGGCACGTGGTAGAGCACGTCGCCGGTGACGGCGGTGGGCACGCCGGCCCTGCGGCACAGGGCTTCGGTGCGGGCCAGGCGGGCGCGGTCGTCGGGGCGGCGCTCCAGCGTCAGCGCGCACCAAGCGCGGTCGCCGAACAGGTCGCGCAGCCGATCGAGCTCGGCCGGCAGGGTCTCGTCCAGCGCGTGCAGCGGTCGCTCCGGCAGCAGCACGGCGACCACGCCTTCCGCGGCCCCGGCGAGGTCGGACCATCCGAGGTCGCAGGATCCCTTGGGCGCCTGCGACTTGCCGAGGCTGAGCAGCCGGCACAGTCGGGCATAGGCGGCGCGATCGGTCGGGAACACCAGCAGCGAGGGAGCGTCGCGGAGGTCGAGCCGGCAGCCGACCAGGAGCCGGATGCCGATCTCGCGGGCGCGCCCGTGCGCGCGGGCGACGCCGGCCAGGCTGTTGCGGTCGGTGACGGCGAGCGCATCGTGGCCCTGCTCGTGCGCCCGCAGCAGCAGCTCCTCGACATGGCTGGCGCCGCGCAGGAAGGAATAGTTGGTGGTGACCTGGAGCTCGACGGGGCGCATGACGGAACCGGAGCGTCAGGCGTACGGCAGCGGGAAGGGAACGGAGTCATGGGGTTCGCGACACGGGGGGCGGCACTGGCCGGCGTGCTGGCGGCGGTGCTGGCGGGACCGGCTGAGGCACGATCGAGCGGAGCCCAACCTCGCGAGGTGCAGCCGCCGGCGAGCTCGCCCTATGCCGACGGCACCGGCAACAGCGCGGTGGACACGCTCAACTCCGGCCAGCTCGACCGCAACTACACCGGGCCGTGGCATCGCGTGCCGCCGCAGCGGCCGGTGGCCGGGCCGATCGGCCTGGACAGGCGGCCGGAGCTGCGTCCGGTGCCTCTCGGTCCACCGCCGGCACCGGCGGCCGGTGTCATCCCAGACCAGGTGGCTCCGCGCCGCTGATCGCATCGGCCTGTTCCGGGTCCGCATCAGAACAGGCCGTGCAGGAACCAGCCGAGGTCGCCGGTGGCCGGATCGGCGCCGTCGCCGCGGCGGAACAGCCAGAAGCGGGCGCCGTCCTCGTCCTCGACGCGGAAGTAGTCGCGCAGCGCGAACATCTCGGCGGGACGCCGCCACCACTCGCCGGCGATCCGTTCCGGGCCGTCGGCATGACGCACGCGATGGCGCCGGCCGCGCCAGGTGAAGGCGACCGGCGGCTGGTCGGGCACCTCGGCCAGGGCCTGCACCGGTTGCGGCGGGTCGAGTAGCCGCACCGGGCGCGGCAGGTGCCCAGGCCAGGTCGGGGAGGAGCCCGGTGTGGCGGCGGTGCCCCGTACCGGTAGGTCGAGCGGCGCCTGCCGCCGCACGCTGCGCTCGGGAACATCGCTCTCGACCGGCATGGCGCGCCATAGCCGGCCGACGCCCAGGCGGTTGTGGAGGGTATCGATCAAGGGGGCGAGGTCGCGCAGGGCATCGCAGCCCGGACCGCCGATCCGGCCGAGCTCTTCGAGCCCAGCCTGGCGCGGCGAGACCGGCTCGGCCAGCCGGGCCAGCAGCCACATGAACTCGATGCCCTCGCCCGGATCGATCCGCTGCAGCCGCTCGTCGAGCAGGCGGGCGATGTGGTCCGGAGCGTGCGAGGGCCGGGCCAGCGTCAGGACCTCCGTGCAGCACGACCCGTCGAGCCGGACCAGCACCAACTCCAGCCGGCGGGCGCCGAGGCAGGACGCTTCCAGCCTGCGGCACAGCGCACGCGCCAGCAGCGCATGGGCGGCGGCCAGCGACTCCGCCGTCAGCAGCGGCTCGAGGAAGCCCAGCCGCTCCTGCAGCGCGGGTTCGGGCGCGTCGGGCGCAATCGGCTCGGGAATGCGCCCCAGCGCCTGGTCGAGCCGTTGGATCACCGTGGCGCCGAGCCGTCGTCTGAGCGGGCCGCGAGCGACGGCGTCGAGCTCGCCGATCCGGTGCAGGCCGAAGCGGCGCAGCAGCAGCACCTGCTCGGGATCCAGCCGCAGTGCCTCGACCGGCAGCGGGGCCAGGGTGGTCGCGGTGGCGGCGTCCGGCACCGAGGCGATGACGGCCCGGCCGTGGCGCGCCACCGCCAGGGCCGTCATCGCC
>CAXUBN010000025.1:0-15102 GCA_964249255.1 uncultured Acetobacteraceae bacterium
AGGCCATTCATCGGCAGCGTGGATGCCTCCGCCAGCGTGGCGCCGCGCGGGATCGGCACGGCGGACGCCGCGGGTACGACGACGTGCCGCGCCTGCGCGCCGCCTTCCGGCCGCCGCGCCAGGACGGCACACATGACCTCCTGCCCAACGCGGAGCCGCGACACGCCCGGCCCGACCGCCTCGACCACGCCCGCCGCGTCCAGGCCCGGCACCACCGGCCAGGTCTCGATGCCGGGTGCCGGATCGCGCAGCAGCAGGTCGGTCGCGCTGACCGCGGCTGCCTTGACGGCGATGCGGACCTCGTCGGCCGCGGGCGGCCGCACGGTGCGCTCCGCGACCGCGATCACGTCGTAGCCGCCTCGGCGGGTGTAGGTGACCGCGGCGCTGACGATCGGTGCCGATCCGTCGGTCATCGGACATCCTCCCGTACGTTCGGGATCGTGCCGGCACCGAGGGCATCCAACTCCGCCACGACGCCCTCATCCAGCGACAGCGATGCGGCCCCGACATTCTCCGCCAGGTGCGCGGCATCCGCCGTGCCCGGGATGAGGACGATGTTGGGCCGGTGCGCCAGCAGCCAGGCCAGCCCGAGCTGCGACGACGTGACGGCCATGTCCCGCGCGATCGCGACGACTCCCGGGTGATCGGTCACCCTGGGCCAGCCGGGGAAGTGCGCCCCGCCGAGCGGGAAGAACGGCACCCAGGCGATCCCGTGCGCGGCGCACAGGCCGAGCATGTCTTCGTACCGACGGCTGAGCAGGCTGTAGGCGCTCTGGACGCAGACGATGCCGGCGGGGAGCGCGCGCCGGAGGTTGTCGGTGCCGACGGCGCTCAGCCCGATCGCGCCGATCTTGCCCTCGTCGCGCAGCACGATCATCGCCGCGAGCTGATCGTCGATGTCGACGACTTGGTCGCCCTCCGCGGTCAGTCCCGGCGGCACGTCCAGTCGGCGCAGGTTGACGACGGGGAGCTGCTCCAGCCCGAGGCTGCGGAGGTTGTCCTCCACGCTCGCCCGGAACTGCTCGGGGCGCTGGGCTGGCTTGATCGGCGGCGTCGCGCCCGGCGCGGGGTCTGCGCCGATCTTGGTCACGACGCGCAGCCTGCGCCCGTCGGCGGAAACCTGGCGGACGATGTCGTTGACGAACCCGTCACCGTAGAACTGCGCCGTGTCGACATGGTCGACGCCGAGGTCGATTGCCCGCCTCAGCAATGCCACGGCGTCCGCCGGTCGGTCGGCCAACCGCTCCATCTGCATGGCGCCAAAGCCGATCCGGGCGACGTCGTGCGTGCCGAGGCGGAAGGTGCCGGTCGTGTCGGCGCTTGTCGCGGGATCCTGGTACATCAGCGTCCACTATGCTATCAGCGCCCAAACGGAGCACCCTCCGTCTGTTGCGCTCTAACCGGAGGTGCTTCCGCTTGTCAACGTCGTCCCGCCCACGCGCCGATGGGATCCGCAATCGCGAGCGGATCGTCGCCGAGGCACAGCGGCTGTTCCCGGCAGCCGACGCCAAGGTGTCCCTGGAAGCGATCGCGCGGGCGGCGGGGGTCGGGATCGGCACGCTCTACCGCCATTTCCCGACCAAGGAGGCGCTGGTTGAGGCGGTGTACCGGACCGAACTCGACGCGCTCGACGGCGAGGCCGACGATCTGCTCGCGAACCACGCGCCCGCACAGGCGATGCGCCGGTGGCTGGACCGCTATGTCGGGTTCGTCGCCACCAAGCACGCGATGCACGATGCGCTCCGCATCGCGCTGGCGCCCCGCTCGGTCGAGGGATCCGAGATGCGGACGAGGATCAACGCGACGGTCGCCAAGTTCCTCGCCGCGGGTGCGAACGACGGCAGCATCAACGATGGTATTCAGCCTGATGACATCACGCTGATGCTGGCAGGATCGGTTTCGGTCGCGGCGACGTCAGCCGATCGCGATCAGATCGTCCGCGTGCTTGATCTGGTGATGGCCGGTCTGCGTCCGCAAACTCCATCGGCATAGCCGGGTTTTGGCGCCAATCGCGTGGCTCCAGAGCGTGACCGCCCTGCATGCGATGAATGCCGAATCGTACCGAATTTTCCGGCATTATGTAGCAGTTACCGCAAGAAGGTGATGGTGGCCGACCCCATATTCTGACCGTCGGCCGTTCGGGGTCCGGGAAGCGTGGGTTCTGCCATCGATGAGCTGCTGGGCCACGTGGAGGCGCTCGCCCGCGAGCGCGCCGGGCTGACGGCCCGAATCAAGGCGATCGATGCGGACGTCGCCACCCTGTGACGCGCCGCCGAGATCCTCGACCCAGGGCTGGGTAGCGGCCACGGCGCGGCCGCAGGCACCAGGGAGCGGCGTGCAGGCGGCCTGGGCCTTCCGAACTTCACGCAGGCGATGCTGGAGGTACTGCGGGACGCGCCCGGGCCGCTGACCGCCGCCGACGTGGGCAGGCAGACCATGGAGCGCCTGGGCCTGCCCCTGGACCTGCCCCTGGACGGGCTGGCCCGCTCGGTGATCACGTCCCGCGCCACGGGCGCGCTCGCCAAGTACGCCAGGCGTGGCACCCTGGTGCACCTGGACGACGGCGGCGTCCTGCGGTGGACGGTCGCCTGGTAGGGGCTACCCGTCCAGCTTCCGCTTCGCCCTGCGCGCGGCCTCGGCGATGGCTGCCCGGCGCGCGCGTGGCGAGAGCGGTCCGTCGTCGCCCACGTCCCCGTGCCGGGGCGCGTTTCCGGCCCGCCGCGGACCGGGAGCCGGCCCCTGCGGGCCGCCACCATCCGGGTCCGGCATCTTCCATCCCAGCGTGCCCGTGGGCTTGTTGCCCTGCCAATAGCCCGCGATGTCCTGGCTCGGGGGATGCGCCAGGGCGGAGCCGAGATAGCGGCCCGCTAGGGCCGCCATCGCCATGCGGCGCATGTCCTCGCGGAAGGCGAGGTCGCCTACGTACCAGTCGAGGTAGGTGCCGGCGGCGCGGTGGTGGACGCCGTGGAAGCTCCGCCGGACACGCGAGAAGAACGATTCCACCTGGTTGGTGCTGGCGCCGGGTTCGACCACGTAGGCCTCGCCATGGTTGTTCCGCCGCATCGGGAACAGGGCCACGAGGTCGTTGTATCCCGGCGCCTCGTCCGCCCGCAGCTCGGCGGGGGCCTGCACGTGGCGGCGCACCAGGTCCATGGCGGGCGCGCCCTGCTCGCCCTGCTCGCCCGGCACCACGGTGGCCAGGATGCGTCTGCCGCGCTGCCGCAGGGCCATGATGCACTGGCGGGCGGGGTTGGGCTGCTTGCGGCGGTCCACGCGCTCGTCGCGGCGGTTCGCGGGACGCTGGTGGCCGCCCACGTACATCCCGTCCATCTCCACCGTGCCCGACAGCTTCATCGCCGCGCGCTCGGCTGCCACGGCCTCGCGCAGCTTGTGGCTCAGGACCCACGCCGTCTTGTACTGGACCAACAGCTCCCGGGACAGCTGCAGCGCGGCGTGGCCCTTAACCGACTGCGCGCTCAGCGCGACGGCCTGCAGCAGCGTGCGGAACGGCAGCTTACGGTGGGCGAGGATGGTGCCGGTGGTGACGCTGAACTCCCGGCGGCAGTCCTTGTCCTTGCAGCTGAACCGGTTGGAGAAGGCGCGGGAGGGTCGTTTCTCCCCGTCCACCCTCACCACCTTTCGGGGGGCGTGCTCGTAGGCTCCCACACAGCCGCAGTGCGGGCAGAAGGGCTGCCCGTCATGCCAGCGCGCCCGCCGAAACGCGTTGTAGGCCTGCGTCTCCGTCATGCGGAACACGCGGGCGAGCGGCAGCGATCGCGCTTCCTTCGAGAGCAGGAAGTGCTGGCCCGGCTCCGCCCGCTTGCGGCGTGGCGGCGGCTTGGGCGCGGCGGTCACGGATCACCGTGCCGTCGAGAAGGAGGGGCATGGCGCACGGTATGGGCCAGCCCCCGCCCAGGGCACGGACGAGATGTAGACGCTGATGGATGGTGATCATCATGGGCACTGGCCTTCCGTTACCCGAGGGGCGCGGCACGGCGCCGCGGCGGCTCACTCGGGTATGCGGAGGGACTTGGCTTGCATAGCCCCGTCCATAGCAGTTTCATGCCGGAAAGTAAACAAAGAGTTCTCAAACGATACTTAAAGTCCGTGGACTCCAAGGCATCAAGCCTGTGTCATTCGACCATGGATACAACGGAGGATAGCCCGGAGGACATGGAGGCTCAGCGGGCGTTCGGCGCTCGCCTGCGCCAGATTCGCAAGGAGAGGGGCATCTCTCAGGAGGGGCTGGCGCTCGCCTGCGGGCTGGACCGCACGTACATCGGAGGCGTGGAGCGTGGCGAGCGGAACATAAGCCTCAGGAACATACACAGGCTTGCTTCTGCCCTCGGCGTCCTTCCCCGGGATCTGGTCTGATGGCCTCGATCGAGTGCGCGTCAGCGCAGAGGGGCGTCCCTTCCGTGTTCGTCGAGGTGGGCAACATCACCGACTCCCAGGTGCGGTCAGCGCGGCGCCGGCTGGACCAGTTCCTCCAGGGGAAGGGGCAGGTCTCGACAGCCGTGGCTCAGGCCTTCCTCAGCGTGGCCGAGGAGTGCCCCGACGCTAACCCGAGCGACCTCTGGCAGCATGTCATATACCGCCACCTGATAGGTTCAGGCATGAACGATGCCGCCTGGAAGCGCGTTTCCGGGTATGCCTTGGAGCGCGCCCTCGCCGGCGTCTACCAACCACGCCTTCTGGCGCACGACCTGCGGATGCGCATCCTATCCAAGGAGGATGCAAACAGGCTTCTGCAACAGCTTGGCATCGACAACGTCGATGCCGTGAAGGTCGACCTGTTCCTTGATGGGAAGGTAGGCAGCGAGTGGAGGCTGTTTGGCGCGGCGCATGTGAAGTCGAGCATCGCCGAACGGATCCAGGATGACGTTCCGGCCAGCCTGGCATTCATGGAAAGGAACCTGTTGTCCATCGCCCTCACCATGGATTCCAAGAGCTACCCGCCGCCGCATGGGAACGGGGTCAACTACGGCGAGTTCGGGGGCCGCAACTTCGAAGTCGACAAGGAACGCCAGAAGCGGCAGTACATCGAACTTAAGGGTCAGTTCGACGGGCTGTTCTCGTTCAACCTGCGCACCCCTCCAAGCCCGGCCAGCACGCCTTCAGGCAAGCGCATCTACACGATGTCCATGCACGAGCAGCAGCCGGACCAACTCGTGAGGTTCCTGGTGGAGCGGTGGAGGAGCCACGTTAGCAACCTTACGGCCTGACCGCGTTCAGGCGAGGGCGTCGATCCCCGGCAGCAGCGGCGCTGTCGTCTCCTTGACCGTCCGAAGGCGGGCGTTCGAGGCGTTCACCTGTTCCGGGTCGATCTCGAAGCCGACGTAGCTGCAGCCCAGGCGCAGCGCGGCCATGCCCGTCGTGCCGGAGCCGGAGAAGGGATCCAGCACGACCGTCCGGGCACCGGCATGCCCGTAAGCCTCGATGCACCGCCGGGGCAGCTGCTCAGGGAAGCGGGAGTAGTGGGCCGGCCCGTCTATGCGCTCGTTCGAGAACTCCCACACGCTGCCGACCGGGGGAGAGACACGGAAGAAGTGATCGTCGTCCCGGGCAAGCAGGAAGATGGACTCGTGCTGACGGTGCGGACGGCGGCAACGGCCTTCCGGCATGGCGTTCTTCTTCCGCCAGATAACCTCCCCGCGGTAGATGTAGCCGTCGTCGCACAACGAGATGACCAGGCGGTTCGGGAGGGCGAGCAGGTTGCCGTAGGTGAGCCACTGCTCCTCCCGTTCGATGAACGCCTTCCTCTTGGCGCGAGGCTTAGTGTAAGCGGCATTGTCCTTGTGGAAGCCCGTCTTGTCGGGGCCGAGGGAGCTGTAGTGCCAATCGTCCCGGCCCCAGTTGACGGGGGTGTTGTAGGCATCCCCGAGGTTGATCCAGCAGATCCCCTGCGGCTTCAGCTTCGGGAGGAGGGCGAGGAAGATGCCCTTCAGGGCATGGACGTAGTCGCGTGGATCCTCCTCCATCCCCGTACCTGTCGACAGCCGCTGCCCCCAGTAGGGCGGGCTGGTGACGATGACGTCGATGCTGTCGTCGGGCAGGCTGGCCGCCAGTTCCAGGCAGTCTCCCTGGGTAACGGTGTTCAACTCGTATGGGCCAAGCTTCTGCTCCAAAACCTAAACTCCCATCATGATCCTCATAGTCAGCATACCGGTATGAGGTGGGTCCGCCAAGAGACATGAGCCATGCTTCGGAAATTCTCTCAGAGCATCAAATGTCTGATAACCCAGGGCAAAATCTTTCCCAATTTAGCATGTCAAACAATGCCTTAGATGAATTTAAGCGGTAACTGCTACATAATGCCGGAACTTTCTTCCCCTCCCTGCGCGGCGTCGACGCGTTCAGGCCGATTGCACCGCGATCGCGACGGCATAGTCGTCGTCCGCCCGCGATGCGCCCGCCACCGCGTAGAGCTGCGCCGCCGCGGCAAGGCTCGGGATCGGCACCCCCCGCTCGCGCGCGTCGTCGAGCAGCAGCCCCATGTCCTTGGACATCAGCTTGGTCGGGAACTCGGCGGGGAAGTCGTCCGCCTTGGCCATGGCGAGCTTGTGCTTGTGGTGCTCGGACACGATCACGAGGTCGCTCAGCACGTCGATCAGCACGTCGCGGTCGACCCCGCCCTCGGTTCCGTAGGACAGGCCCTCGGCGAGCGCCGCCGTTCCCAGCCCCATGACGCCGTTGATCACCAGCTTCGTCACCGCGCCCAGGCCGACGGCGCCGACATGGACGGTGCTGCGCCCCATCGCGTCGAGCAGCGGGCGCGCCGCCGCGACATCCGCCGCCGACCCGCCGGCGAGGAACACGAGCTTGCCCTTCTCCGCCTCCGGCGTGCTGCCCGACATCGGTGCCTCGACGTAGCGGACGCCCCTGTCCCCGGCGGCCGTCGCGGCGGCTCTCGAGGCGGTGGGCGAGACTGTGCTGTGGTTGACCACCAGGAGGCCGTCGTGCGCGCCCTCCAGCACGCCGTCCGGGCCTGAGATCGCCGCCCCCAGCGCCGCGTCGTTCGGCACCACCACGAGCACCGCGTCGACGCCCGCCGCGAGTGCGGCCGCACTCTCCACCAGCGCGAAGCCGTCGATCTCGCCGCCCTCATGCGCGGTGTCGAAGGCGCTCACCGCGTGGCCGGCATCGCGCAGCCGCGCCGCCATGCGCCGCGACATCGCGCCGAAGCCGACGAAACCGATCCTGGACAGGCTCTCGGCCATGACATTCATTTCAAGCTGGCCTCTCAGATTAAAGGATGCTGCCGCCTGGTATCGGGCTCGGCCGCTAGGCGGGCCGGGTTTCCCAGACCACCTGCGGGTTGGTGAACTCGCGCAGGCCGAAGTGCGACAGCTCGCGCCCGTAGCCGCTCTGCTTCACGCCGCCCACCGGGATGCGCGGGTTGGAGGCGGTGAACCCGTTGATGAAGACGCCGCCCGCCTCGATCCGCCGCGCGAGCCGCCGCGCCTTGTCGAGGTCGGTCGTCCACAGGTTGCTGCTGAGCCCGTAGTCGCTCGCGTTGGCGAGGCGGATGGCATCCTCCTCGTCCTCGGCCACCACCAGCGCCGCCACCGGCCCGAAGATCTCCTCGTCGAACGCCGCCATCCCCGGCCGCACGTCCCCCAGCACGGTCGGCTGGTAGAAGAACCCGGCGCCGTCCACCCTGGCGCCCCCGGCGAGCACCCGGGCCCCCGCCTTGACCGAGCGCTCGACCTGGTCGTGGACGCCGTCGCGCAGGTCGTCGCGCGCGATCGGCCCGATGGTGGTGTCAGGGTCCAGCGGATCGCCCGCCTTCACCTTGGCGACGGCCTGGACGTACTTGGTCGTGAAGGCGTCGGCGATCGGCCGTTCCAGGATGAACCGCTTGGCCGCGAGACACACCTGGCCCGCGTTCTGGAATCGCGCGGTGATGCCCACCTCCACCGCCCGGTCCAGGTCGGCATCGGCCAGCACGATGTACGCGTCGGCGCCGCCCAGTTCGAGCAGGCTCTTCTTCATCGCCTTGCCGGCCGTGGCGGCCACCGCCGATCCCGCGCGCATGCTGCCCGTCACCGTCACCGCGGCGATCCGCGGATCCCCGATCGCGGCCGCGACCGCGTCGTTTCCGGTGTTCAGCACGGCGAACAGGTGCCTTGGAAACCCGCTCGCCTCGTAGGCGTCGCGCAGTGCCAGGGCGCAGCCGGTGACGTTGGGCGAGTGCTTCAGCAGGAAGCCGTTGCCCGACAGCATGATCGGCGCCGCCGCGCGGATCACCTGCCAGAAGGCGAAGTTCCACGGCATCACCGCCAGCACCGTCCCGATCGGCAGGTAGGACACGTAGGCGCGGTCCCCGCTTCCGGTGTCGGCCGGCTCGTCGGCCAGGAAGCCGGGACCGTGCTCGCCCATCCACTCGACGGTGCCGGCGCACTTCTCCACCTCCGCGCGCGCCTCGCGGATGGTCTTGCCCATCTCCGCGGTGGCGAGCTGGGCCAGCGCCTCCGAGCGGTCGCGCAGCGTCGCGGCGAGGGCGTGGTAGCAACGCGCCCGCTCCCCGATCGACAGGTCGCGCCACGTCTCGAACGCCGCCCGGCCGGCGGCGAGCAACGCCTCGACCTCCTGCGCGGTCTGGAACGGGTAGGTCTTGATCAGTTCGCCCGTCGCGGGGTTGCGCGACACCGCGTTCGCGTCGGGATCGGGGCTGTCGTCCGGCATGCTCTGCTCCGTGCTGGGGCGCTGGCTTCCGCGCGACCGGCGTTCAGATATGAGACGGCGAAACCCCCGAACAGGCGTGTTCTCATCCTATGATCGTCAGTCACCCCCTTCCGGCCCGACCATGCCTGCCCGATCCGTATCCATGCCCGGGCGGACCATGCCCGGCTGCACCATGTAGGTGACGAAGGACAGGTCCGGCTGGCCGTCGGGCGACAGCGCCACGTAGGTCAGGTCGAGGACGCCCCGCGTCGGGTGGCGCAGCCGCTTCGTCCCCTCGTCGAAGCTCTGCACCTCGCCCTCCGGCCACCAGTTCCGGAACTCCTCGCTCTCGGCCCGAAGCGCGTCGGCCAGCCGGTCGAACGGCGTCTTGTCGGATGCCTTGGCGCGGAGGGCGCAGAAGATGCGCAGCATGCGACGCGCGAACGCCTCCCAGTCGAGGATGAGGCTGCGATAGGGGATATACAGGAAGGTCAGGCGAAGCGTGTTGCGCTCGAAACGGTCCAGCTCGCCGAAATCGACGAACAGGTCCGCGGCCGCCGGGTTCCAGGCCAGGATGTCGAACCACTTGGTGCGGACGTAGGCGGGGACGGGATCGACCGACTGCACCAGCGCGAACAGGGCGTCGCTCACGCCCTCGCTGGCCGCCTGGGCCAGGCGCTGCCGCGACGACAGGGCGAACAGGTGCTCCGTTTCGGCCCGGTCGAGCCGAAGCACGCCGGCCAGCCGCTCCAGCGTCGCGGCCGACACGTGGATGTCGCGTCCCTGCTCCAGCCAGGTGTACCAGCTCACGCTGATCCCCGCGAGCATGGCCACCTCCTCGCGCCGGAGACCGGGAGTGCGGCGTTGCGGCCCGGCCGCGATGCCCAGCTCGGCCGGTCGCAGGCGGCCGCGCCGGCTTGCGAGAAAGCCGCCCAGCGCCTTGCGCTCTTCGCCTGATGGCTTCTTCATTGCGGTGTGAGTGTATCGGCCCGGGCGTCGGCAGCTCAAGCCGATCCGGGATCCGGCTCCGCGACGCGTATCGGTTCGAGCCCGGCCACCCGCACCGCCCTTAGGCGCCCGCCGTCGTCCGATCGTCCCGGAGCATCGCCCGCACCCGCACCGTGTCGCGGCGGGGTGGTGCCCCGAACAGGCGGGCGTAGTCGCGGCTAAACTGCGACGGGCTCTCGTAGCCGACCTCCACCGACGCCGTCGCCGCGCTGACGGCGCCGGCCGCCATCAGCCGGCGCGCCTCCAGCAGCCGCAGCCGCTTCTGGTACTGCAGCGGCGACAGCGACGTCAGCGCCTTGAACTGCCGGTGGAACGCCGAGACGCTCATGTGCGCGATCGCGGCCAGCTCGCCCACCCGGACCGCCTCCCTGAACCGGCGCCGCAGGCTGTGCATGGCCCTGACCACCCGCTCCGGCGCCGTGTTGGCGAGCGCCAGCCGGGCGATGTCGCCGCCGTGCGGGCCGACCAGCAGCCAGTAGCACATCTCGCGTACGATGCCGGGACGCAGCGCCGCGATCGCCGCCGGCGTGTCGAGGAGGCGGACCAGCCGCAGCGCGCAGTCGGCCAGCGGACCCCCGAAATCGGTCACGAACACGCCCCGGCCCGGCCCCCCGCTCACCCGCGGCGGCGGGTCCAGCTCCTCCGCCACGCTCCGCATGGTCGCCAGGTCGAGCTCGATCGCCAGCACGAGGCAGGGCCGGCCCGGCTCGGCCTCCACCACGCGGCCGATCGAGGGCGTGTCCACCCCGATCACGAGCGCCTGGCCCGCCCTGTACTCGAGCCGGTCGCCTCCGAACGCCGCCCACTTGGCGCCCTGCGCCACGATGCACAGCGCCGGCTGGAAGATCATGTGGGTCGGCGGCCTGGGATGGTCGGAGCGAAGGATCGCCATGCCATCGATCGCGGTTTCGATCGTCCCGTGACGACCGTCCGCATGATGGGCGAGCGCTTCGGCCAGGCTCATGACTTTCTATGTCGGCCAGGAGACGATGGTGGCCGCGATGCGGATGGACGGGTGGACGGTGCCGGAGCATCGGTCGCGGCGCGTTGCGATGCGCCTCCACTCCCTGCGCGTGCCGAACAGGGTCCCGACCCGGTGAGGCTGGCGGCAGAGCATCCTGCCGTGCGGGATCGGCACCTCCCGGCTGCGGCTGGACGGGCGGCTGTCATACCCTCGGTCACCGATGGGACACGGCGACGGTGGCGGTGCGGGGATCAGCAGGGCAGTACCCATGTGGTCTCTCATCTGCCCCTCGGTGGACAGCATGGCGACGGGGCGACCGTGCTCGTCGCAGGCCGCATGCGGCGTGGGATTTAGGCCATCCCCGACGACGCCGCGCGAACGCGGGACGTGGCGCTGAAGCTGGCCCATCTGAACGGCGGACAGCATCGGAAGAGCAGGCATCCGCGACGTCACGATCTCGATGCCGCCAGGTTCCTGGTCCGAAGCCAGGCATCGATCGCCCCGACGAGGCCTCCCTTGCATTCCAGCGGCAGCCAATGGGCGCCGGGCAGTCTCGTCACGGTCAGATCCGCGCAGGCCGCGCGCATCGGGTCGCCCAGGCGATTGCCGTTGATGCTGTTCATCTGATCGTGGTCGCCGTTCACGAACAGCACCGGCAGCGACAGAAGACCGTTGTTTGGCGCCCTGCGCGCGTGGGCGATGTTGGCGCCGTCGTTCAGGTACCACGCGCAGGGCGCGCGGAAACCCCGGGTCTGGAACGACTGCACCAGAACGGCGAAGTCGGCCGGCGGCCAGAGGGCCGGGTCGGGCTTGGTCGGCGGGGCGCGATGCGCGGCGCCGAAGCGCCCGCCCTTGCGCGTGACCATCGCGTTGGCCGCAGGCCTGCCGACGCCCGAAGGGTCGCCTGACCGGAAGATGGACGCGAGCGACGCCGCATGATCCGCATCCAGGTCGGCGACCGCCGCCTCGAAGTGCGTGTTGTAGTAGCGGTAGTAGTCCCATTGGCCGTCCGGATACTGGTCGGCCGGATAGATCGTTCGGTCGACCAGCGGAACGAGGGTCGGCAGGGCGTTCGCATCGGGAAAATACGGTACCGAAACCAGCACGACGCCACGGCTGCGCCTGGGCTCGTGCGCGACCAGCGCACCGGCCACCACGCTGCCCCAGTCATGGCCGACCCAGATCGCAGGCCTGCCGCCGAGGTGATCGTGGAGCTCCACCATGTCCGCCACGATCTGCTCATGAGTGAAGGCATCGTTGGCGGCAGGGGCGGACGAGCCGCCATAGCCGCGCATGTCGGGCGCGACGCAGTGCCAGCCTTCGGCGGCGAACGCGTCCATCTGCGCACGCCATATCAGGCTGAGCTCCGGCCAGCCGTGAAGGAAGATCATCAACGGTCCGTCCGCCCGCCCGCCCTCCACGTAGTGCGTCGTGTGACGAGGGGTGCTGAACGTGCGCGAGACCAACGTGGACAAGGGCGTTCCCCATGCTGTGCCGGATGAGATGGCGCTCGCACCCTTCCCGGGGCGGATAGCCCGTCGATCGGACCACGACCCGGCCCGGGGACCTCGGCTCAGGACATTTGGTGAGGATTACCCCCCTGAAGCAGGATCGGGCAAGGATCGAGCACGTTCCGGCATTCCCTCCGAAGGCCTGAACGGCCAGACCTGCATCGGGCGCCACATCCGGCGCCCATGTTCATGCATGGAAGGTCCCGGATGTCGAAGGGAAAGATCGCGATCGTCACCGGCGGAAGCCGCGGCATCGGGCGGGATGCGGTGTTGCGCCTGGCCGCTCGCGGCGTCAGCTCGATCCTGACCTACAGATCCAATCGTGCGGAGGCGGAGCGGGTCGTGGCGCTGGCCCGGGAGGCTGGCGCGCGGGCGATGGCCCTGCCGCTCGACACCGCCGACGCGACCGGGTTCGGCGGGTTCGCGGACGACGTGCGCGCGGCGCTGGCGGACTTCGGCGCGGAGCGGTTCGACCATCTGGTCAACAACGCCGGCACCTCGTCCGCCGCCGGCCTCGCGACGATCACGCCTACAGAGATGGACGCGCTCTACGCCGTCCACTTCAAGGGCGTGCTGTTCCTGACCCAGGCGCTGCTGCCGCTGATGAACGACGGCGGCCGCATCGTGAACATCTCCTCGGGCCTGGCGCGCTTCGCCATGCCGAACCGCATCGGCTACGGCCCGATGAAGGCGGCGGTCGAGGCGCTGACCCGCTACCTCGCGGTGGAGCTGGCGCCACGCCGGATCGCCGTCAACACGGTGGCGCCGGGCGCCATCGCCACCGACTTCAGCGGCGGCATCGTCCGCGACAACCCGCAGGTCAACCGGGCCGTCGCCGACCACACGGCGCTGGGCCGCGCCGGCGTGCCCGAGGATGTCGGCCCGGTGATCGCGGCCCTGCTGTCGGACGAGCTCAGCTGGGTCAACGCTCAGCGCATCGAGGTCGCGGGCGGCGTGCACATCTAGGGGCCGTCATCGTCCCGGCCCTCACCCGCGGTGGAACGGGTCAGGCATCCGCCAAGGCCAGATCGACCGCAGCCTCGGCATGGAGCGTGGTGGTGTCGAAGAGCGGCACCGCGCTGTCCTCGGGCGTCACCAGCAGCATGATCTCCGTGCAGCCCAGGATCACGGCCTCCGCCCCGCGCTCCACCAGCCGCGCGATCACCTCCCGATAGGCCTGGCGCGAGGACGGTTTCGCCTGGCCCCGAACCAGTTCCTCGTAGATCACCCGATGCACCAGGGCGCGGTCCCCGTCGCCCGGCACGAGCACCTCCAGCCCGTGCCGGTCCGCGAGCCGCCCCTTGTAGAAATCCTGTTCCATGGTGAAGGCCGTCCCCAGCAGCCCGACCGTCCTGCGTCCGGTGCCCTTGACCCGTTCGGCGGTTGGGTCGGCGATGTGGAGCAGCGGCAACCCGATGGCCGCCTGAACCTGATCGGCCATGCGGTGCATCGTGTTGGTGCAGATCACCACGAAATCCGCGCCGCCGCGCTCCAGGCGCCGCGCGGCCGCGACCATCTCCGCCGTCGCGTCCTCCCAGCGCCCGGCATGCTGCAGCGCCTCGATCTCTCCGAAGTCGAACGACCACATGAGGCAGCGGGCCGAGTGCAGGCCGCCCAGGCGGATCCGGACCATCTGGTTGATGATCCGGTAGTATTCGGCCGAGCTTTCCCAGCTCATCCCGCCGATGAGGCCGATCACCTTCTGCGGCATACCATCCCTCCGTTCCCGACCGGGATGAGGGGCGAAGCTGCTCCGCGTGACAACATCCGACGTCCACCATGGGTCGCCACCTGGGCAACAACGCTTGCCGCACCCCGCCAAATCCCCAACTCCGGACGGATCGCTTCCGCAGATGTCGTGTAGATCCGACATCCACCAGGACAGGGCCCTTTCCTTCCACTCCGGGAACCTTGTCCTCCCCCCACCGCCCATGCGAACGGGGCATCCATGTCGACCGACCGCCCGCGCCTGCGACCCGCCAACCCCCGCTTCTCCTCCGGCCCCTGCGCCAAGCGTCCCGGCTGGGACCTGTCGGTGCTGTCGGACGCGTTGCTCGGCCGCAGCCACCGCGCCGGCGACGCCCGTGCGCGGCTCCGCGAGGTGATCGCGCGCAGCCGCGACCTGCTCGGCCTCCCGGACGAGTGGCGGCTGGGTATCGTGCCGGCCTCCGACACCGGCGCCGTCGAGATGGCGCTGTGGTCGCTGCTGGGGCCGCGTCCGGTGGACGTGCTGTCGTTCGACACCTTCTCCGCCGCCTGGGCGCACGACGTGGTGGCGGAACTGCGGCTGCCCGACGCGCGCGTGCTGGAGGCGCCCTACGGCGTGCTGCCGGACCTGGCGGCGGTGGACTGGTCGCGCGACGTGGTGTTCAGCTGGAATGGCACCACGTCCGGTGTCCGCATGCCCGGTCCGGAGGCGATCCCGGTCACCCACGAGGGGCTGGCGATCTGCGACGCCACCTCGGCCGCCTTCGCGATGGCCCTGCCCTGGGACCGGCTCGATGTGGTCACCTGGTCCTGGCAGAAGGTGCTGGGCGGCGAGGCCGCGCACGGCATGCTGGCGCTTTCCCCGCGCGCCGTGGAACGCCTGGAACGCGAACCGGCGCCGCGTCCGCTGCCCAAGATCTTCCGGCTGACCGCGAAGGGGCGGCTCATCGAGGGGATCTTCGACGGCGACACGGTCAACACGCCCTCCATGCTCTGCGTCGAGGACGCGCTGGACGGGCTGCGCTGGGCCGAGCGGATCGGCGGCCTGCCGGCCCTGATCGCGCGCAGCCGTGCCAACCTCGCCGCCGTCGAGCGCTGGGAGGCCACCTCCGGCTGGGCCAGCTTCCTGGCCGCCGACCCGGCGATCCGATCCTCCACGGCGATCTGCCTGCGCCTCGACGCCGACCGCTTCCCCGACGGGCGGGCGGCGGCCCGGCAGATGGCGGCGCTGCTGCAGTCGGAGGG
>CAXUBN010000026.1:0-14784 GCA_964249255.1 uncultured Acetobacteraceae bacterium
ATCCTGGAGAATGGCGCGCTGCGCTTCGTGTCGCCGGCGGACCTGTTCGTCTACGAGTATGGCTGGATGCCGGACGGGCACGGCTTCGTGGGGACCGCGGCACCCGGCAACGGCGACGAGAACTGGTACGTGGCGAGGCTGCTCGCCTTCGACGCGGCCGGCGGCGCCGCGGCACCCCGCGTGCTATTCGCCCCCCGCTCGCTTCAGCAGCAGATCGGGGCGCCGGTGGTCTCGCCCGATGGCCGCACCGCGTCGTTCATCGTGGGGCTGATGAGCGACTTCGGCTCGACCGGCGGCGACGTGTGGAGCGTGCCGATCGCCGGCGGCGCCGCCGCGCGGAACCTCACCCAGGGCAGCCGGCTCAGCTTCTCGTCGCTGGACTGGTCCTGCGGCGACCGGCTGCTGGCCGGCACCATCGGCGGAACCGGGACCGGCATCGCCGCCCTCGATGCCGTCGGCCACGTCGGCCAGCTCTGGCAGGACCAGGCCACGCTGACCGCGGCCGGACGCGACCCCGGCATCAGCTGCGGCGGCCAAGGTGGCAGCCAGGGTGTCGCCGTGGTCGCCGGCGTGCTGCAGACGGGCGTCCGGGCCCCGACCCTGGTGGTCGGCGCCCTCCACGCCGGCATCCTCGGCGCCTGGCGCCCGATCAGCCACGACAACGACGCCGTCGTCGCGCGCTGGACGGCGCGCAGCGTGTCGTGGAGCGACGACGGGTTCACCCCGGACGGCTGGCTGCTGCAGCCGCTGCCGGCCCCCGCGGGCCCACGCCCGATGGTGACGATCGTGCATGGCGGGCCGTCGGCGGCGGCGCTGCCTGTATTTCCCCGCCGCGGCCTGGAGCCGGCGCTGCTGGAGGCCGGCTACGACCTGTTCCTGCCCAACCCGCGCGGCTCGTTCGGCCACGGCGAGCCGTTCGCCGCCGCCGACTACCGCGACCTGGGGGCCGGGCCGCTGCGCGACATCCTGGCCGGCATCGACAGCGTTACGCGCCGCTTCCCGGTCGACCCGCACCGGCTCGGCCTGTTCGGCTACAGCTACGGCGGCTACATGGCGCTGTGGGCGCCGACGCAGACCGACCGCTTCCGCGCCACCGTGTCGGGGGCCGGCATCTCCGACTGGATCTCGCTGGACGGCGAGACCGGCGTCGAGAAGGCTGACCTCGCCCTGTTCGGGGTGCCGTCGTTCCGGGACCCGGCGCTCTACCTGTCGCAGTCGCCGGTGGCGCACGTGGCGTCGGTGCGCACGCCGGTGTTCCTGTTCGGGGGCGACAGCGACGTTGAGTGCCCGATCGGGCAGAGCCTGGAGTTCTGGCACGACCTGCGCGCGGCCGGCGTGCCGACGGAGTTCGTGGTGTATGCGGGCCAGGGCCACGGGCTGGAGAACGCGCGCGACCTGGCGGACTCCACCAGCCGCACCCTGGGCTGGTTCAACCGCTACCTGGCGTCGCCGTCCTCCGCCGCGGCGAGGGCGGCCGACTGAGCAGCGCATCCGCCAGCATCGTCGCCCACATGGCGCCTCCGGCGCCGGAGCCGATCACCCGCAGGCGGTCGGGGCCCGCGAAACCCGCGCCATTGGCAGGAGGTACAGCCCGACCAGCGGCAGCACCAGGTCGCCCCGACTGGTGACGGCGTCCAACAGGAGGCGGGCGGCGATGCCGGCCACCTCGCCGCCGATCTCCCCGGCCAGCCACCTGCGATCCACCGGCCGGACCTCATCCGCGGGCCGGCGGTGTCACGCCAGCACCCGTCCGATCGCCAACGCGGCGGCCAGCAAGGCGATCGCGACGGAAATGCGCACGGATGGCGCCAACCCGAGCACGCCGGTCATCATCCAGGCGGTCCCGAATCCGAGGCCGGTCAGCGCGGCGCCGGACGCCATCGGCCATCCCCATCCGCATCTCTGTTCCTGGCCACACTCCAGCCTTGCCCGAATCGGCCGGCCGCGATAGCTGGAACGGCATGGACAACGTCGAGATGGCGCAGGACAGCCTGGAGCACGCGCATGGCCACGCCGGCCATGCGGCGACGCCGCCGGGCACGCGGCGGGCGGCCACGCTGGTCGCGATCTTCGCCGCAGTCGCGGTGATCCTGGAGATGAGCGCCAACGACGCCCAGACGACCTATCTCGCCCGCACCATCACGGCCAGCGACATCTGGAACGAGTACCAGGCGAAGTCGGTGCGGCGTGCGGTCCGTGCGGAGGCATCCGACATGCTGCGCGCGACGGGGACCGGGCCGGCGGCGGAGGCTGCGGCGGTACGCGCCGATGCCGAGGCGGCGCGGCTTGGCGACGATCCGACCGGCGGCGGCATGAAGCAGCTCGCCGACCGCGCGCACGGTGACGAGCGGGTGCGCGACGTGGCGCTGCACCATCACGAGCAGCTCGAGCGCAGCGTCCGCGTGCTTCAAATTGCGATCGTGCTGCTCGGACTCTACCTGGCGACCCGGCTCGCGGCACTGGTGTGGGGTGGGCTGGCGATCGGCGGGGCCGCGGTGCTGTGGGGGATCGCCGCCGTTCTCGACCTGATCTGAGCCAGTTCGGCCGACCCGGTTCTGGTTGGCCGCCATCATCCTGAGCGGCGATGCCAAGGCCAAACCGGCCGCCAGTCCCACCGGAATTGTTGCAGCGACCTATGGTCGCGCCCTGCGACACAGGGTTATGGACGGCTTCGTCTTCGCGACCGCCCCCAGGGATCACTCGACTTCGATATCGCCACCAACGTCTAGGATCCCGATACCCTAGGTAAGTTCAGTGTCGGCCCCGTCGCCGTTCACAGTGCTAGGGCCAAGGTCGACGGCATAACCGGAACCAGTAAAGGCTAGCCATGGTTGCTACGCCTCATCCTAGCCGACGGGGCAAAGCAGTGCCTTGGCCGATGACGGATCCCAGCCGAGGTAACCGGGACCGGGTAAACGGGCGGGAAGACGGTCCCGCCCGCGAGGCTCAGTCGGCCGAGCCGGCGGCCAGCGTGTCGACGCTGAAATGGCCGCACCAATCCTTCGACGACACCACCGGCCAAAGGCCGTGCTCGTCGGCGCTGGGCTGGGAGACCGGGGGGTTGAAGCGGCACAGACCCTCGTCGGCCTGCGGCTTGGCGGCATGGTCGTCGAAGAACCTGCACCTGGTGCAGGCGGCATCCTGGGACTGGGTGGCTGACATGGTGTGGTCTCCGTCGTCGATCGATGCGTAGACCATACGACGCCTTGCCACGGTTGTCGTTCCCGAACTTGGCAAAGACCGTGATCAAGTCTCACGATATTTGGAAAATGATAATGAGTTGCATCTTTTCATGCGATTGATTGTCACCTTCAAGATCGCGGATCGGCGTCCGGTCAGCGCTTCAGCCGATAGCCGGTGCGGAAGATGAGGCCGATCAGCAGCAGGCACAGCGCCATGAAGGCCAGCGTCATGCCGAGGCTGATCCCGATGCCGAGATCGGCGCGGCCGAAGAAGCTCCAGCGGAAGCCGCTGATCAGGTAGACCACCGGGTTGAACAGGGTCACCGTGCGCCAGAACGGCGGCAGCGTGCCGACCGCGTAGAAGCTGCCGCCCAGGAAGGTCAGCGGCGTCACGATCAGCAGCGGCACCAGGTTCAGCTTCTCGAAGCTGTCGGCCCAGATGCCCAGCACGAAGCCGAACAGGCTGAAGGTCACGGCGGTGAGCAGCAGGAACGATGCCATCCAGATCGGGTGGTCGACGTGGAACGGCACGAACAGCCGCGCGGTCACGAGGATGATGGCACCCAGCAGCACCGACTTGCTGGCCGCCGCCCCCACGTAGCCCAGCACGATCTCGGCCGGCGAGATCGGCGCCGACAGCAGCTCGTAGATCGTGCCGATGAACTTCGGGAAGTAGATGCCGAACGAGGCGTTGCTGATGCTTTGCGTCAGCAGCGACAGCATGAGCAGCCCCGGCACGATGAAGGCGCCGTAGCTCACCCCGTCCATCGTGGGGATGCGCGCGCCGATCGCGGCGCCGAATACCACGAAGTAGAGCGCGGTGGAGATCACCGGCGCCACCACGCTCTGCAGCAGGGTGCGCCCGGTGCGGCGCATCTCGAACCGGTAGATGGCGCCGACCGCATGCGGGTTCACGAGGGGGCGGACGCGGTCGAAGAAGAGGGCGGGGCATGCACCAGGCCGACGAAGATGTCCTCCAGCGAGCTCCGGTGCGTCTGCATGGTGCGGACGGCGATGCCGGCGGCATCCAGCCGGCGCAGCAGGGCGGCGATGCCGTCGTCGTCGGCGCGCGCGTCGAAGCCGTAGGTGAGCGTGGCGCCGTCCGGCGCCAGCTCCAGCCCGAACGGGGCGAGTTCGGCGGGAAGCGCTGCCAGGGGCTGCCGCAGCGCCACCGTCAGCCGCGCGGTGCCGAGCCGGTTCATCAGCTCCGCCTTGCCGTCCACCAGCAGCAGGCGGCCGTTATCGATCACGCCGATGCGGTCGGCCATCTGCTCGGCCTCCTCGATGTAGTGGGTGGTCAGCACCACGGTGACGCCGGTTGCGCGCAGCCGGCCGACCATGTCCCACATGTCGCGGCGCAGCTCGACGTCCACGCCGGCCGTCGGCTCGTCCAGGAACAGGATGCGCGGCTCGTGCGACAGCGCCTTGGCGATCATCACCCGGCGCTTCATGCCGCCGGACAGGGTCATCACCCGGCTGTGCCGCCGCTCCCACAGCGACAGGTCGCGCAGCACCCGCTCGATCACGGCGGGATCGGCCGGCCGGCCGAACAGGCCGCGGCTGAAGCGCACGGTCTCCAGCACGCTCTCGAACGCGTCGGTGGCCAGCTCCTGCGGCACCAGCCCGATCTGCCGCCGCGCCGCGCGGTAGTCGGCCCGGATGTCGTGCCCACCCACCAGCACGGTGCCGGAGCTGGCCGTCACGATGCCGCAGACGATGCCGATCAGCGTGGTCTTGCCCGCCCCGTTCGGCCCCAGCAGGGCGAAGATCTCACCGGGCTGGATGTCGAGATCGATGGGGTGCAGGGCCTGGTGGCCGGACGCATAGGTCTTGGTGACGCCGCGGATGGAGATGGCAGGGCGGTTCACGCGGCGCAGGGTGGCGGATCGGGTGGCGGCGGGCAAGGGACGGTCGGATGACGGGCCGGCCGGGGCCGCCTCATGACCCCGGGGCGGGCCGGATCATGTCGATCCCGCCGGGCAACGGTTGGACGCTCCGGGATCCGATCGGCCTGGCCGTGATGATGGTCGGCGAACGCGATCGGCTGCCGGCTCGGCACCGCCGGCGGGTCAGCCTCCGCCCGCCATGGCAGGCCGGAACCAGGCACGCATGCTTGCCAGATCGAGGGTCATGTCCCAGCGCCCGAGCTCCGCCTCGCCGATGTCGCCATCCATGATGAGGTTCTGGACACGCGCGGGACCTCCAACCGGGATGCCGCCGACGAGGGAGAAATCCGCCGGCTGCCGGTCATGCGAACCGGCTGACAGGCCGAGAAGGGCTGCGACGTGTTCGCCGATGAGGAGCGGCCCGAGGTTGCCGATATCCAGTTCCATCCAGGCGCGACCATCCGTGGTCTGAACCGCGCCGTCGACCGTGAGCGCGACCCCCTCGGTATCCCGTACCGCCCGGATCGGCACCTCCCTGGCGTCCTGTGTGCGCCGCTTGAGGCTCGTCGCCGTTTCCATCACGAGCTCATGCGCGACGGGACGGATGGTGATGGAGCGGCCTGCGAACAGATCAAGGGCCATCAGTCCGGACAGCTTCGGCATGCCGGCGCCCATGAGCTGGTTGATGTCGAGCACCGACGCGATCGGCGCGGTGAACGTCCGGCCGCCCAGCTTGACGGGGAGGCTGTCGCAGCGCGGGGTGTCCAGCCGTTCCCCGGTCGCCCGGAAGCCGGTCAACCGGCCCCAGGGGCGACAGCCGGCCGCCTGGGCGAGTTCGGGCGTGACGATGGTGACACCGGCACCGGTATCGAACAGGAATAGGCCCGGATGGCCATCGAGATCCGCCCGCAGGCCCATGCCGCCGCCAGGAAGCACCACCGTCGGGATGACCATGGGCTGTCCGCGCACGGGTTCCGCGGCGGACACCCCTCCGAACCACAGGCAGGTTCCCGCGAGCAGGCCGGCCAGCGCGACCATCGGCCAGTTGAACATCCCGGGTTCTCCAAAGGGTAGATACCCTGCTCAAGGCGTTGGTGATTTGCGGGCTTGAGTGAGGTCGCGAAGTGAAGCTCGCAGTCCCCTGTGCAGCTTCGCAGCCTAATACCGCAACGACCTGATCCAAGGAAAGAGTATGGCGGATGCGGATCTTGGCGGCGGCGATCTTTCCGCAAAACTTGCAAGGCTGGAAATGTAAGATCGTGATCTTGCTTGCAGGAAAGCCGGTTCACCCTCCTGCGCTGGCTTGCTGTGCTATTCGGATGCGTTTCCGCAACGGTTTCAGATAGAGGCGCGGCCCAGCGGTCGACGGCCCTCTGAACCGCTTCAACGGGATGGCGGTTTGCCAACCAGGTGGGTCAGGACCCTTTCCTGGCGGCAGGGGCAGCGGGAGCATGTTCCTCGGACCGGGCCCACAGCCTATCGCCGTCCCGGCCGCCAGCGCAGTGGCCGACGGTCGGCGGCGATGTCGATCACCAGGTCGGCGGGCTCGTCAGCCAGCATCCAGCGCGTGAGCCGCTCGTAGTGGGCGATGAAGCGGTGCAGGCCAGCCTCATCCATCATCGCGGCCGCACCGTTCGCCGCCCAATCCAGCCCCCGCTCCTGCTGCATCCGCCAGGCATGGACACAGGCGAAGCCGGGCGCCCGCAGCAGGACCAGCAACTGGAGGCGGCCGAACAGCGACGCGTAGTCCGAGCGCAGCGCCGCGTTCACGTGGCGGCGCCATCGTCCATCGTCGTCCTCATCCCGCTCCAGCGTGTTGACCGGTTGGTCGAGGTCGCCCTCCGGCATCGGCCGGGCGCCGACGCACCAGCCTTCCAGCAACACGACGTCGAGCGGCGCCTGGTGGCGCGGCCAGGCGGCGGGCGGCGCGCGGTCGTCCCGGGTCTTGTCGAACCGCGGCACCGCGACCGTGCCATGCCCGTCCAGCAGCGCGTCGATCGTGCGGCCGGCCAGCGCCACGTCGTGCGTGCCCGGGACGCCCCGGGTCCGGAGCAGCGAGTGTACGGTGCGGCCCAGCGACGCGCGTTCGGCCCGGGGCAGGTAGAAGTCATCAAGCGACAGCACGACGGTGCGCAGGCCCCCCGCCTTCAGCCGCGTCGCGAGCCGGGCCGCCATCGTCGACTTGCCGCTGCCCTGCGCACCGGCCAGCGCGATCGTGACCGGCCCGCCCTGCCCGGCACGGCAGGCGGCGATCCGGTGGAGCACCAGCGCATCCGCGTCGTCCGACGCCGTTGCGGGATCGGCGAAGGTGCCGTCGGGCACGGCCCACGGGTCGGTCATGCCGCACCCACCCGCCGCCGCGCGAGCGCAGGCCCCGGTGCCGGGAGTTTGCGCGGCCTCCGACGCAACCCGGCCGCCGGCGCACAGCTAGGCACCGTGCCCCACCGGCGACAGGATGTTCCCCCCATGCAGTTCCTCCTCTACCCCCTGGCCATCCTGGCCGGCCTGATGAACCCGCTCCAAGCCGCCTGCACGTCGGGCATGAACAAGGCGATCCACCGGCCGTTCCTGGTGGGGCTGGTCACCACCAGCGGCACGTTCACCGTGGCATTGATCGGCACCCTGCTGCTGGGCCAGCTCGGCTTCAACGGCAAGGCGGCGCAGGTGCCGTGGTGGGCCTGGTTCGGCGGCCTGGTCGGCTCGGTGTTCCTGTTGTCGCAGCCGGTGGTGGCGCCCAAGATCGGCGCCGGGCCGTTCATCGGGCTGACCGTCACCGCGTCCACCATCCTGTCGGTGGCGATCGACCATTACGGCTGGCTGGGCTTCCCGCAGCACACCGCCTCGATCGGCCGCATCGTCGGCACCGGCCTGATGGTGGTGGGGGTGGGCCTGGTCGCCGCACTGTAGCGTCGCCGTTCTCCCGGGCCGTCGGCGCCTCGACTCGGGCGTGTGCCGGCGGCATCCTCCCATCCGCCCGTCCCGATCAACGGTGGGCGGGATCGGGAGGATTTCCAGCACGTGCAGCCACCGCAACGACGTCCGGACCGCGCGACCGGAGCCTATGCCCCGCTGCTCGACCACCGCAGGCTCGTGCTCGCCTGCTTCCTCGGCTGGTTCCTGGACGCGTTCGACCAAGTCACGCTGATCCTGCTGCTGCCCGAGCTCGCGCGCAGCTTCGGGGTGTCGCTGACCGCGATCGGCCTAGTGCTGACGATCCAGAGCGTCGGCCGCATGGTCGGCAACACCTCCTGGGGATGGCTCGCCGATCGCTACGGCCGCAAGCTCACCTTCATGGTCGGCGTGATCTGGTTCGCCGTCTTCTCCGGCCTGTCCGGACTGGCCTGGAGCTACACGGCGCTTCTGGTGATCCAGCTGCTGTTCGGCATGGGGTTCGGCGGCGAATGGACCGCATCGGCCGCCCTGCTGATGGAAACGGTGCCGGAACGCTCGCGGGCGGCGGCCTCGTCGCTGATGATGATGGGCTACGAGTTCGGCTTCTTCGCCGCGTCCGGCGTGCAGGCGCTGCTGCTGCCCACGCTCGGCTGGCGGGCAATGTTCCTGATCGGCGTGGTGCCGGCGTTGCTGGCGATCTTCATCCGGGTGGGCATCTCGGAAAGCCCGGTCTGGCTGGCTCGCCAGGCCAGCCGGACCCGGACCGGGGCACCGGAAGGGGCGCCGAAGCGCGGCCGCCTCCTGCTGGGGTTCGCCACGGTGCAGGCCTGCGCCTTCATGCTGCTGGTGCAGTTCGACACCGCCTCGATCTACAGCTTCTACCCGACGGTGCTGAAGACCACGCACCATTTCGGCCCGACCTTCGTGTTCTACGCGATCGCGACCTACTCGATCGGCTCCATCGGGGGCAAGCTGCTGGGCGGCTGGCTGTCCACCCGGTTCGGCCAGCGCGCGACGCTGATGCTCTACCTCGCGATCACGGTGGCCTTCATCGTCCCGTTCGTGTCGGGGAGCTCCACCGCGGTGCTGCTGGGCTCGGCGTTCCTGGTCGGCGGCGCCAGCAGCGGCATGTTCGCGCTGGTGCCGGACTACCTGGCGATCCGCTTCTCCTCCGACGTGCGCTCGTTCGGCATGGGCGTCGCCTACGCGGTGGCGGCGTTCGGCGCCGCGATCTCGGGCTACGTGGTGCCGGCGCTGGGCCACGCCGCCGGCCTTGAGACGGCAATCGCGGCGCTGGCGATCGGGGCCTCGATCCTGGTGGCCGCGATCGTCGCGCGCGAGCCGGCCGAGCTACCCGGCCTGCACATGCGCGGGGCGCCGACGTGAGTCGCGGCGCCGCCTGATCCGCGCCTACGCGTCGCCCCCGTGCGCGGCCTGGGCCAGGGCGTCGGCCAGGCCGCGGGCGGTGTCGCCGGCCAGGGTGCAGGCGGCGTGCACCAGCGCCAGGTGGCTGAGGCCCTGCGGCGTGTTGCCGAGGTGCTCGCCCGTCCCCGGATCGATCATCTCCGCCAGCGTGCCGGTGTTGGGCGGCAGGCGCGCCAGGATCTCGTCGAACAGCGCCACCGCCTCCGGCCGCCGGTCCAGCATGCACAGCGCCTCCACCATCCAGAACGAGCAGGCGAGGAACGCGCCCTCCTCGTCGGCGGCACCCGAGTAGCGGTACAGGAACGGCCCGTCGCCCAGCTCGGCGCGGATCGCGTCCATGGTGGAGCTGAGCCGGTCCTTCCCGTCGAAGCCGAACCGGACCGCCAGCGCCAGCGAGGCGTCGAGCTCCTCGGCGCCGGCATGGAACACGTAGGCCCGGCGGGCCTCCGACCAGCAATGCTCGTCGATCCAGCCTGCGATGCGGTCGCGCTCGCGTTGCCATCGCTCCAGGCAGCCGGCCGGCAGGTGGCCCAGCTCGGCCAGCTCGCTGGCACGCGCCAGCGCCTGCCAGCAGCTGATCTTGGACATGGTGTAGTGGCGCTGCTCGGCCAGCTCCCAGATGCCGGCGTCGCGCTGGCGCCAGCGGTCGGCGCACTCGTCGGCCAGGCCGGCCAGCAGGCGGGCGCTCTTCTGGTCCAGCACGTTGCCGCGGCTGACGAACAGGGCGGCGGTCTCGAAGATGTCGCCGTAGATGCCGTGCTGGTGCTGCGAGACCGCCCGGTTGCCGATCACCACCGGGCCCGAGCCGCGGTAGCCCTCGACGTCGTCCAGCGCCCGCGCGTCCGGCGCCCGACCCCCGGACAGCGCGTAGAGCACCCGCGGGCCCTGCTCGCCCAGCCGGCCGATCAGCCAGGTCAGCGCGGCCTTGGACTCCGAGATGGCGCCGATGCGGATGAACGCGTTGGCGACATAGGCAGCGTCGCGGATCCAGGCGTAGCGGTAGTCCCAGTTCTTCGGCCCGCCGATCCGCTCGGGCAGCGAGGAGGTGGCGGCCGCCGCGATGGCGCCGCTCGGCGAGTAGATCAGCAGCTTGAGCGCCAGCGCGCTGCGGCGCACCGCGTTCTCGTGCGGGCCGTGGTAGTCGACCGCCTCCGCCCAGTCGCGCCAGGCGCGGTCGCTGACGTCGATGCGCTCGTCGATCCGCTCGATCGGCGGCACGCCGAGCGGCTCGTCGTCGCCGGCCAGGATGGCGACGGTGGCGCGCCCGCCCTCGCCCACCGCCACCTCGGCATCGATGCTGTGGTCGGTCTCGCCCATGACGCGCACGTTGCCGGTGTGGCGCAGCAGGCCCAGCACGCGGCCCAGGTGGAAGATGCTGCCGTTCGGGTTGGGCTGCAGCCAGGGCGAGGCGGTGTTGCCCAGGGTGCCGAGCGACAGGCGGATGCGGAACCGCACCTCCCCGGCGCGGCCCTCGATGCGGCGCGCGAACTCGGTCCAGGGCAGGCGGCCGGCCATGCTGCTGTTCAGCGACTCCACCAGGCGGGCCTCGCCGCCCCCGTCGGTGCGGATCAGGCTTTCCAGGACGTTGCTGTCGGGCAGGTATCGGCGCCGGACCCGGTATGGACCGACCGGGCGGATCTGGAAGTGGCCGCCGCCCCGCTGCAGCAGGCGGTCGAACAGGGGCGGGCTGTCGATCGCCGGCGCGCACCACCAGTCGGCGCTGCCGTCGGGGGCGACCAGCGCCACCGAGCGGCCGTCGCCCAGCGCCGCGTAGTCCTGGATCGGCCAGCACCCGTCGTGCGGGCCGCAGGGCGCCAGGTCGTCCGTATCGGCCGCAACGTGATGGTCCAACTGGTGATCCCCCGATGCCCCAGGCTAGCCGGGTGCCGGGATCGGCGGAAGCGCACGGTTCGGGCGCCAGGCGGACCCCGCCACGCAACCCAGGTCACGCAACCCCCGGGCGGCGGCGTGGTTGGAGCACGACCCAACAGCGGAAGACCCGGACAACATGACCAAGGACGTGACCAGGCGGCACGACGACGACGACCGCACCACCAGCCGCGGCACGGTGAAGGGCCATCACGACAAGCCCGGCGCCGCCGTGACCGAGGGCGGCCCCGCCCCGGCCCCCACCGAAGGGCATGGCGCCGCCAAGGGTGCTGCCTCAAGCGCGCATCTCGAGCATGCCGTGGAGGGCGAGAACACCAGCACCGCCACCGCGGGCCGGCTCGAGAAGGAGCATGCCGCCGGTGCCGGCGCGGCCAAGACGCACGAGGGACGCGGGCAGCGCAAGCATAGGGAGCGCGAGGAGTCGGCGGAGTCATAGGCGGCAACGCTCCGGGGGAGCGGGGGTCCGGGATCAGGTCGGCCCGATGCGGGTGCTGTCGCCGACGGCGATGCCCTCGTGCCGGCGACCGGCCCGGGCCAGCGCCTCCGCCAGCGCGTCGGCGATCGGCCGGGTGAGCTCGACGCGGTCAAGCCCGTCCTCCATCTCCACGACGAGGCTGCCGTCGTCATCCCGTCGCAGCGAGACCATCGTCTGGCGCAGTTCGTCGGGCAGGGTTCGGACCATGTCCGCCGTCAGGCCACGCGCCGCCGGGTCGGAGCATAGGACGCGGACACCGCCCGCCATCACCTCATCCAGGCCATGATCGGTTCCGCTCATCGGGACCTCCTTTCAGGTCGGCTCGTTCGCGGGATCGTAGCCGCACCTCCGCCGGACATGCGGTTCAACGCCACGAACCGGATCGGGTGCCAGCCGGGCGGCGGGCACCGTCGTTACGGACGAGGCCGCAGCCGAGTTTGATCCATCGTGGACCCAGGTCGGTGATCGTTTGCAGACGCGGGACGAAGAGTGAAGATCATCGCGACGCCGGTCAGATATAACCTGCCTGAACGTTACGTCTCAGTCATGAAGCGCGTTGTCATGACCCGCGGCGCGGTATGCTCCCCGGGCCGCCGCAATTTATATCACAAGTTCTTGACCGGAGATTTCGTTCGCGAAAGCCACTTATGACGCTCGATTTCGACGTGGTAGGGATGGGTGATGTCGACGAACGATGCAGACGGTGATCCTCGGATAGGCTTGTTGATTGTCGGTCTGGGGGGTGCCGTCGCAACAACCGTCGCGGCCGGTCTGGAACGGATCAAACAGGGCTCCGACGATCGCGTCGGGCTGCCGCTCGCCTCCGTGCGGGGCGCCGGCTTGGCCGAATATCGGCAGGTCGAGATCGCCGGCTGGGACCTGAACCCCGATGACCTGGCAGCCGCGGCGGCGCGGCACAGGGTGCTGCCGTCGGAGATGCTGTCCCCGCTGGCCGGTCCGCTGTCCGCCATCCGGCCGTGGGCCGGGTCCGGCAACACGGCGTTCTGCCGCAACATCAGCGGCGAGAACACCGCGCGCGCCAACTCGCACCTGGGTGCCGTGGAGCAGATCCGGCAGGACATCGCCGGGTTCCGCAGCCGCACCGGCATCGAGCGGCTGGTGGTGATCAACCTCGCCTCGGTCGAGAGCCTGCCTGCGCAGACCGCGGCCTACTCCACCCCCGAGCGGTTCGAGCAGGCGCTGCAGGACAACGACCCGGCGATCAGCCCGGCCATGCTCTACGCCTACGCGGCGATCCGGGAGCACGTTCCCTACGGCAACTTCACGCCGAGCCTGGGCGCCGACATCCCGGCGCTGGCGGCGCTGGCCGAGCAGAACGGGGTGCCGGTTGCCGGCAAGGACGGCAAGACCGGGCAGACCTTCCTCAAGACGGTGCTGGCCCCCGCGTTCCGGGACCGCGCCCTGCACGTGGACGGCTGGTTCTCCACCAACATCCTGGGCAACAACGACGGGCTGGCGCTGGACGATCCGGCCAGCCTCAAGTCCAAGCTCAAGACCAAGGCGTCGGTGCTGGACGACATCCTCGGCTACCGGGTCGAGGACCATATCTGCCACATCCACTACTACCGGCCGCGCGGCGACGACAAGGAAGCGTGGGACAACATCGACATCTCGGGGTTCCTGGGCCAGCGCATGCAGGTGAAGGTGGACTTCCTGTGCAAGGACTCGGTGCTGGCCGCGCCGCTGGTGATCGAGATCGCGCGCTGCCTGGATCTCGCCCACCGCCGCGGCGAGGGCGGCGCGCAGGAGCAGCTGGGCGTGTTCTTCAAGTCCCCGACGACGCGGGGCGGCGGGCCGGCCGAGCACGACTTCTTCCGGCAGCAGCACCGGCTGCACCAATGGCTGGAGCCGGCCGGCTGATCCCGACCGCCGTGTCCGGTTCGACCCGTTCCGATCTGACCATGCCCGGGACTGCGACCCTGGCCACGACCCTGGCCGGGGACGCCCTTCGGGGGATCGGTCCCGTCGCCCGCGACGTGTCCGAGTTGAAGCGGATGCGTGACCAGTCGACGCCCGACAGCGTCGCCGAGCGGCTGTTCCGGCGTGCCTGGGCACTTCTGAACGATGGGGTACCGGCCGTCTCCGTCTGCCTCGCGATCACCGCCGACGCGCTGGCGGCGACCAGGCTGGCCGGGATCGACCGGCGGATGCTGAAGGCGTTCGGCGTCGAGCCGGATGACACCGCGGCGATCTTGGGACGGGCGCTGGACGAGGCCGGCGCCGCGTTGGCGCCCGGGACCCTGGACCGGCTGCGGCGGGCGGAGCCGGTCGGACCGGCATCGGACCGGTCGGAGCCGTGGCCCGAGCCGTGGTTCGTCGGCGCGCTGATCCGGCAGCCGCGGGCCGGCGCCACGTCGCCGGGCAAGCCCAGGCTGGCGCTGGAGCCGCCGGAAAGCCATGGCGACCATTGCCTGGGCGTCGCGGTGCTGGGCACGCTGATCGCCCTGCAGTCGGGTGCCGACCTGGAACAGGCGTTCCTGGCCGGGCTCGCCCACCACCTGCACAACGCGGCGCTGCCCGACACCGGCTTTGCCGGCGAGATGCTGCTGGGCGACGCGCTCCTGCCACTGATGCGCCGGTTGACGGCGCGGGAGCTCGACACGCTGGCGCCGCCGCTGCGCCACGCCGCCCGGGGGGCGCTGGCGCTGATCGGGAATGCCGATACGCCGGAGGGCCGCGCCTTCACCGCCGCCGACGTGATCGACCGGGTGCTGCAGGCCCACCACCACGCCCGTGCCGCCGCCTTCACCGTGGACCAGGCGCTGGGCGACCTCCAACTGGTGCACGAGGGTCCGTTGCAGCGCTTCCACCTGGAGGTGCTGTCGGCCGTGCAGCTGACATGAGCGCCGCCACCTGGGCCGATGGGGTGCTGCGCAGCCCGGTGTCGGGACGGACGCTGCGGTCGCAGCGCCTGCCGGTGGCCGGCGGCGACGTGCTGGTGGCGGGCGACGACGAGGCCTGGCCGGTGGTGGATGACATCCCGTATCTCCGCACCGGCCGCGCCGAGCTGGCG
>CAXUBN010000027.1:0-14511 GCA_964249255.1 uncultured Acetobacteraceae bacterium
GCCACCATCCCGCCGGCGCCGCCCCCGCCCCCGGTGTTCCGTGCGCCGGCGGGATGGTGGCCGCGGGTGGATGCGCGGAGGCGACCCGCGTCGGCTTCCCCCCATGCCCGGCCTGGCGCGCCACCGGTTGCACCAAGGCATGGTGTCGTGTCGCAGGGCGGGCGGAGCTGCGGGACGCCTGCGCCGTGGGCGCCGACCGGCCCGATCCCAGCGCGTCAAGCGCCTGCTGACTGGTCGTCACCTGCGCTCGCGCCTGCACGATTGCGGTCATCGTCCCGCCGCCCAGCAACAGCGGCACCAGCAGGACCGGGGTGGGGCGGGGAATGAAGAGGCGCATCGCCATAAACCGTAGACGACCCCCGGCGGGGGCTCAACCGCCACCGGCGGTCGCGGCCGGACGGTGGAGGATCAGGTTGGGTCGGGTGCCGCCGACATCCCCGCCAGCACGATCTCGCGCAGCTTGGGGTGCATGTACGTGTTGGCGGCGACAACGTGGCACTCGGCCTCCATCGCCTGCGCCTCCGCGTTGTGCGGGTCGGTGACGAAGCCGCCCGCCTCGCGCACGACGAGGATGCCGGCCGCGCAGTCCCACGGCTTCAGCCCCAGTTCCCAGAATCCGTCGTAGCGGCCGGCAGCCACCCAGCACAGGTCCAGCGCCGCCGCGCCGAAGCGGCGGATGCCGGCCACCTGGGGCATCAACGCCCCCAGCGTCCGCGCGAACGGCAGCCGGGCCCGCGGCGGCGAGATTGCGAACGGGATCCCGGTCGAGAACAGGCACTGCAGCATGTCGCGCCGCGCCGAAACCCGCAGCCGCCGGTCGTTGAGAAAGGCGCCGACCCCCTTCTCGGCCCAGAACATCTCGTTGGCGGCAGGGTTGTAGACCACGGCCGCGGCCAGCTCGGCACCGCCGTCCGGCAGGCGCTTTTGCAGCCCGATGCTGATCGCCCATTGCGGGATGCCGTGCAGGAAGTTGGTGGTGCCATCTAGCGGATCGACCACCCAGCGCCAGGCCCAGTTGTCGGAGCCGGAGGAGCCGCTTTCCTCCATCAGGAACGCGTAGCCGGGACGCGCGCGGACCAGTTCGTCACGGATCGTGGCCTCGGCGCGCAGGTCCGCCTGGCTGACGAAGTCGCCCGGGCCCTTGATGCTGACCTGAAGCTGCTCGACCTCGTTGAAGTCGCGCAGCAACCGGCGCGCGGCCTTCTGCGCGGCGCCCTGCATCACGGTCATGACGGGGGAAAGACGTTGCGGCATGAGGCCTCCTAGGGGAAGGCCAGGGGCGTCGCCCCTGGACCCCGCTGGGGCCGCAAGCCCCAGGCCCCTTCAGTTCTTGGCGCGTTCCACGTAGCTGGCATCGTCGGTGCGGACCACGATGCGCTCGCCGGCCTCGATGAAGGGCGGCACCATGGTCTTGACGCCGTTGGACAGCTTGGCCGGCTTGTAGGACGACGACGCGGTCTGTCCCTTCACCACCGGATCGGCCTCGACGATCTCCAGCGTCACGTGCGGCGGTAGCTCCATCCCGACGGGGTCGCCCTCCACCAGCTTGACGTTGACCGTCATGTTGTCCTGCAGGAACGCCACGCCCTCGCCCAGGATGCCGGTCGGGATCATCGCCTGCTCGAAGGTCTCGGGGTCCATCAGCACCAGGTTGGAACCGTCGGTGTAGGAGTAGGTGTACTCCTTGTCCTCGGTCATCAGCCGCTCGACGGTGTCCGCGGTGCGCCAGCGCTCGTTGGTCTTGTTGCCCGTCTTGAGGTCGCGCATCTCGACCTGGATGAAGGCGCCGCCCTTGCCCGGCGTGATGATCTGCTGCTTCAGCACCGTCCAGCGGCGGTTGTCGTGCTCGATCACCTGGCCGGCGCGGATCAGGTTGGCCTGCTGCTTCATGGAAGCACCTTGTGACGGAAAGGGGAGCGCCGGGAAGGACGGGCTTCTAGCCCTCCGCAGGCACCGCGGCAAGGACATGCGTCCGCCCGGCCGGATCGCGCACCGCGGCGCCCCCGGGAAGCAGGTAATCCGGCCCGATCGGCACCTTGCCGTGGCCGCCCGGGATGTCGAGCACGTAGGTCGGCAGCGCGATGCCGCTGATCCGTCCGCGCAACGCCGCCATCAACCGTCGTCCTTCCGCGATCGGCACGTGGAACCGGGCCGTGCCCGGCGCCGGATCGAGCTGGTGCAGGTAGTAGGGTCTGACCCGCGCCGCCACCATCGCCCGGAACAGCGCTTCCAGCGCCGCCTCGTCGTCGTTCACCCCGCGCAGCAGCACCGATTGTCCCAGCACCGGCATTCCGCGGCGCTGCACCCGGCGCAGCGCATCCCGCGCCGATGGGGTGAACTCCCGCGCGTGGTTGGCGTGCACCACCAGCCACAGCGGCTTCTCGGTATCCAGCGCATCGGCGAGCGCGTCGTCCAGCCGCTCCGGAGCGGCGACCGGCACCCGGCTGTGGATGCGCACCGTGTGCACCTGCGCCATGTCGCCCAGCGCATCCAGGATCCGCCGCAGCCGCCGCGGCGACAGCATCAGCGGGTCGCCGCCGGTCAGGATCACCTCGCCGATCGCCGGATGCGCGCGGAGCCAGTCCAGCGCCCGGTCCAGCGCCGCGTCGTCCAGCAGCCCGCCTCCGGGACCCACGTGCTCGCGCCGGAAGCAGAACCGGCAATAGACCGGGCACACCAGCAGCGGCTTCAGCAGCGCCCGGTCCGGGTAGCGGTGCACGATGCCCGGCACCGGCGACAGAGCGTCGTCGCCGATCGGGTCGGGATGCTCGTGCGCGGCCTGAACCAGCTCGTCCGGATGCGGGATCACCTGCCGCCCGATCGGGTCGTCGGGATGTGTGATCAGCATCCGCAGCGCCGAGGGGATCGACGTGGCGTAGCGTTTGGCCACCTGCCGCAGCGCGGCGCGGTCGCGCGCATCGGCCAGCCCGGCCCCGATCAGCGCGTCGGCGTCCCGGATCGTCACGGCGCCTGCCCGGTTGCCCTGTTCCATGCGCGGGCTCTACTGCCGGCGGCCGCTCCGCCGCAACAGGATCACTCCAACATGATCGATGCCCGATCGCCTCCCCAAGCACCGTCGCTGGCGGACCGCCTGCCGCTGCTGCGCCGCCGTGGCCTGATGCGGGACGCGACCCGGGCCTTCTTCGTCGCGCGCGGCTTCCTGGAGGTGGAGACCGCCTGCCTGGTGCCGACGCCCGGCGAGGAGGTGCACCTGCGTCCGTTCCGCACCCGCCTCGAGCGACCCGACGGGACCGGGGGCGACCTGTGGCTGCACACCAGTCCCGAGTTCGCGATGAAGCGGATCGTGGCCGAAACGGGTCTGCCGGTGTTCCAGCTTGCCCGCGTGTGGCGCAACGGCGAAGGCAGCGCCTCCCATGCGCCCGAGTTCACCATGCTGGAATGGTATCGCCCGGGCGCCGACATGGACGCCCTGCTCGACGAGACCGAGCTGTTCGTGCGCCGCCTGCTGCCGCCGCACATCGTGCGGAACGGCGCCGCGGTGACAATCGACGCGCCGTTCGAGCGCCTGACCCTCCAGCAGGCGTTCATCCGCCATGTCGGCGCCGACCTGCTGGGCACCGGGGGCGACGCCGCCGCGCTGGCCGCGCAGGCCGGTACCCAGCTCCGTCCGGGCGAGGACTGGGAGGACCTGTTCCACCGCCTGTTGCTGGAGCGGGTGGAGCCGCACATCGGTCGCGACCGGCCGACCTTCCTGACCCACTGGCCGGCGGCACAGGCGGCGCTGGCCCGCCGCGACCCCGTGGACTCGAGGGCGGCGCTGCGGTTCGAGCTCTACGCCGCCGGCCTCGAGCTCGCCAACGGCTTCGACGAGCTGACCGACCCGGTGGAGCAGCGTAGCCGCTTCGAGACCGATCGTGCCCGCCGCCGGGCGCTGCGCGGGTCCGATCCCGACGCCGCCTGGCCGATCGACGAGGCGCTGCTGGCGGCGCTGCACCGGCTGCCGCCCTGTGCCGGCATCGCGCTCGGCTTCGACCGCCTAGTCATGCTGGCGACCGGCGCCGCGCGGATTGCCGACGTGCTCTGGCATCCGTGATCGCCGCAAGCGCCGGTTTTGTAATTTCTCGTAAGGCGGGCATCGTGCGGCGGGAGGCCGATGACCACATCGGGGATAATCGTCGTCACCCAGCCCGGTATCCATCACATGAAGCCTGTCCGTTCACTTTCCCTCGCTGCCCTTCTGGCGGTATCCGCCTGCGCGGTGCCGAGCCCGGCGCAGCGCAAGGTACTCGACTCGATGATCGGTCGCTCCGAGACCGACCTGCTGCGCACCTTCGGCGTGCCCAGCCGCACCTTCGGCGCCGAGGGTCACGTCTTCCTGGCCTATGTCCAGGACGAGAGCAGCTACTTCCCCGGCTCTCCTGGCTTCGGCTACGGCGGCTTCGGTTATGGCGGCTTCGGTGGTTTTGGCGGTGGCTTCGGCGGCGGTTTTGGCGGTTTCGGTCCGTATGGGTATGGCGGCGGGTTTGGCGGCGGCTTCGGACCCAGCTACTACCAGAGCAGCTGCACCACCACCTTTGAGGTGACCGGCACCAAGGTGGCCGGCTGGAATGTCCGCGGCGACGGCTGCTGACGGTTCGCGCCTCCGCACCATCCCTGGCCGCGGCGCTTGCGCCGGTCGTTGCTGACCGGTATCGGTACCGGACTGGCCCCTGGCGGGCGAGCTGCGGGTGGGAGTTACATCGCTGATGACGCGTCGCAACCGGGCCGGCCTGCTGTTGCTGGCCGCCGCACTCGCGAGCCCATTGGCGGTCGGTGGCTGCGAAAGCATGGCGCGGCAGGATCCCCTGTTCGTGCGCGACAGCGCCGATGCCTTCATCTTCGATCAGGCTGCACTGTTCCGTGATCGCCCGATCAACGAGAGCCTGCTGGGCTCGCTGACGCTGACCGACTACACGGTGGCGCTGACCCAGACCGGCCTGCTGGCTGAGCTGCAGCGGCCCGGTCCCTACACCGTGTTCGCGATCCCGAACGGGCCGCTGGAGGACGCGCAGAAGGCGACAGGCGGCCACCTGCTGGATCCGGCCTACCGTCCCGCCCTGGCGCGGCAGATGGCCTACACCATCGTTCCCGGCCGTTATGCGACCGCCGACCTGCGCGGCGCCATCGCCAAGGCGCACGGCCCGATCGCGTTGCGCACGCTGCACGGCGATCCGCTCACCGTGTTCGTCGAGCCATCCACCAACCAGCTGGTGTTGGCCGACTACCAGGGCCACCGCAACCGGCTGGCGATGTCCGACATCCCGCAGTCGAATGGCGTTCTGTTCGCCACCCAGTCGATCCTGACGCCGGGCGTGCCGGCGCCGGCGCCAACGCGGGTCCGCTAGAACCCGCGTCGCTCGGCCCGCCGCGCCGCCGTCAGCTGAAGCGGATGTCGAGCGTCCGCAGGTAGGTCTGCAGCCCGGCATCCTGGATCGGGATCAACCGCGCCTCGCGACCGGACGTGTTGTGGTGGGCGTGCCAGTAGCCGGGCGGCGTGACGAAGGCGCAACCGGACTCCCAGTCGACCCTGACCGGATCCGCGATGTTGCCGTCGGCGTCCAGCTCGGTCCCCAGCAGGCTGTAGCAGCCGGGATCGCAGTCGACGATCAGGTCGAGGGCGATCGACTGGTGGCGGTGCGGCCGTTGCTCCGTGCCCGGGCTGATCAGGCCGTACATCGCCCACAGCACGTGGGTGACGGTGCGGGTCAGCGGGAACTCGGCGTTGGCCAGCAGCACGCTGACGCGGCTGCGGTTGGCGGCCTCGGCATCGTCCGCGACCCGCTTCAGCTCCGCGTTGGCCCGATCGGCCTTGTAGATCACCGGGGAGAAGCGCGGGCGATCGACCCGTGCGCCGAGATAGGTCAGCAACGGCGCGTCGTTGACGTAGTAGAGCGCCGCGTCGGCGGTCGCGCGGAGTTCCATCGCGATGCCGCCGGGTGCGGTGAAGAAGTCGCCGGTCGACCAATCCAGCCGATTGGCGCCGATGCTGGCCGACCCGCCGCCGTGGATGACGTAGAACACCATCGAGGTCGCATTGACGTCGAGGGGGATGCGGTCTCCGGCGTTGATCCGGACGAAGTTGGCGCACAGGTCCGGCCCGGTCGCGGGCGACGGGCATCTCAGCTTCTCGCTGAGGTCGAGCGGGACGATCCGGCTTTCCCCGTCGGCATACAGGCTCGGCGGAAAGAACTGGAACGGGACGCGCGGCGTCAGGCTCGGCCGGATCGGGTTCGCCGCCTTGCTGTACTCGAAGAACTGCGCGTTCTCCTCGTGCGTGTGCGGCGTGTCGATCGCGGCGGGCTGGGTCTGGATGAGGCTGTCCATGGTGGATCATCTCCGGAACCGGCAACGGGAGGTGCTGCCGTTCACCGAGGATGGTCCCGTGGACCGGGTGCAGTGAGACCGCCTCCGGCAAGACATCCTTGCCGAAAACGGATCAATGGTCGCGGATCGGGACCGTACCGCCATCCATGGGAAGCTCCCAGCCTGCGGCGTGGCCGAACCGGAGTGCCAGGAACGCGAGGAAGGCCTTGACCTTGGGCGAGACGATCTTCTTGGGCGGGTAGAGGCCCCAGATCGCGCGCTCCGAGCCGGGCGGCGGCAACCAGTGCCATCGCGTCAGCACGGGCGTGATCCGCCCGTCGCGCAATGCGCCGTCGCACAGCCAGATCGGCAGGAGCGCGATGCCCCCACCGTCGATCGCCGCATCCCTCAACGCTTCGAGGTCGTTGATACGCATCCGGCCTCCCACCTCGACCGATGTTGGCGGGGTGCCGCCGGGCGGCTCGGCGCCGTCCCTGAAGTGCCAGGTGTGGCCGTGGTGCGGGTCGGACAGCAGGCATGAATGCCCGGCGAGGTCCGCCGGGATGCGGGGTGGCGGTCGGTCCGCCAGGTAGGACGGGCTGGCGGCCAGCATGAAGCGCTCGGCGGCGAGCCGCTTCGCGATCAGCGCGGAGTCGGCCATCGTTCCGATGCGGATCGCGACGTCGATCCCGGCCTCGATCAGGTCGACCGGCGCGTCGGCGATGGTCAGGTCGAGCCGGACGTCGAGGTTGGCGTCCAGGAAGGCGCGCATGTGCGGCAAGACGTGGCGGCGGCCGAAGGCGCCCGGCAGCGCCACGCGGAGCAGCCCCTGGGGCCGCGCGTTCAGGGATCGGGTCGCGTCCCGCGCATCCTCGACGTCCCGCAGGACTCGAACGGCGCGGTCGAAGAAGAGCCGGCCCGCCTCCGTCAGGTGCAGGCCGCGGGTGGAGCGGTTGAGGATCGCTGCCCGAAGGTCGGCCTCGAGGCCGGTAACGTGGCGGGACACGGTCGAGACCTTGAGGCCGGCCTCCTCGGCCGCCCGGGAGAAGCTGCCGAGCTCCACCGCGCGCACGAACGAGCGCATCGCCGCGAGGTAGTCCACCCGTTCCCGCCTTGCCCCTGGATGCGACGATGTCTTGCCATCGCCGCCGTTCCACCCGCAAGCGCCGGTCGCCTGCTTCCCCGCGGCGATTGGAACCGTTGTTGCAGGATGTAGAGGGGCGTGGATGCTCGTTACGGTGTTCGTCCGGTCGGATGCCAGTTGATCGGCTGGGCCGTTCGGGATGCCCCGGGGCTGCCGGTGCCGGGTCCCGTGATCGGCATGTTCCTGCCCGCGATCGCCTGGGCGCTGGATGGCGTCCGGAAGGTGTCGCTGTCGATGGCGTCCGGGGCCGTCACGACGCCGATCGTCATGCAGTGGATGCTGCGGCGCCCGCGGGTCGGCGGCTTGGGCATACGATCGATCCACCTCGCCGGCGATCCCTCGCGGACGGCATCATCTCCGGTGACACCCCGTCCGAAGCGACGTGACGTCACCGGGGAGCGGGTGGGCGGTGGAGGTGCTCAGAACGGCGGTCCGAGACGTTTTGGTGACACGTCCAGGATCCGTCCGACCACGCATTGATCGGGCATCCGGCCGTCGGTAAGACGCGGCGGCCTGGCGGGGAACGGGGACGGTGACGAGCAGAACGGCCCTCGGTGCCACCGCGCTCGTCCTCATCGCCATGGCACCCATCGTCGCGGCGGCGCAAACGGAGGTCGAGAAGGTCGAGGTCAGGGCGAACCCGGTGCTGCCAAGCAACGTGTCCAGCAACGAGCCGATCGATGTGGTCACCGCCGCCGACATCGACCGCACCGGCGCCGCCGACCTGGGACAGTATCTGGCACGGCTGCCGGAGCTTGGCAGCCAGGGCGTCACGGCCGCCAACGCCGACGGATACGGCGCCGAGTTCATCGACCTGCGCAACCTCAACTTCAACCGCACGCTCACGCTCATCGACGGCCAGCGCTTCGTCACCAGCGGCATCCGGACCGACGAGGCGGTCGACCTCAACGACATCCCGCTGCCGCTGATCGACCACGTCGAGATCCTGGCCGATGGCTCGCAGCCCGAATGGGGACCGGACGCGGTCGCTGGGACGGTCAACATCGTGCTCAAGCACAGCCTCGACGGGATCCGCCTCGACGCCGAGGGCGGCACGACCAGCGGGGGCGGGGCCGCCACCGAGCAGGTCACCCTGACCGCCGGACATAGCTTCGGCAACGTGTCGCTGATCGGGTCGGTGGGCTACGACAACCGCGACCCACTCCTGCAATCGGACCGCGCGTTCTCGCGCAACCCGATCGCGTCTGCGACGGTCGGCACCCCGCCGGTGATCGGCTCGCCCGCGACACCCGGCGGCCACGCGACCAACTCGGACGGCACGCTCGATGCGCTCCTGCTCGGAGGGGGCGAATACCGACCCTACGATCCCCTCGCCGACGGCTACGTCGACACCGCTCAGCGGGACCTGACCGGCGGCACGCGGCGGATCCGCGCCGACGGCCTGCTGCGTTGGGACGTGACGCCCGACACGACCGCCGACGTGCAGATGCTCTGGACCGAGCGGCGCACCGACCAGCTCGCCCCGCCGCAGGCGCTCGGCCTGTCCGGTACCGACAGGTACCCGCAAGGCTTCGACGTCGGCGCCGACGCTCCCGGCAACCCGTTCGGCCAGGACGTCCTGCTCGAGCGCACGCTGACCGAGGCCGGTCCGCAGCTCACCACCACCGAGGGCTCGACCTGGCGCATGCTTGCCGACCTCAGGGGAAGGCTCGGATCCGTCGATTGGACGATCGCCTACAACCACGGCGACAGCGCGCTGCGCTACACGACGCGGAATGCCATCGACCTCACCGACGTCTTCGGCTCGATCGCGGGTGGCGCGGACTATTTCGGCCCGAGCACGCTGTCGCCGGCGACGGTCGATGCCATCCGGTATCGCGACGGGTCGGAAAGCCGTTATTCGGAGGATGTCGCGCGTGGAACGGCGGTGGCGCCGCTGTTCCGGCTGCCGGGTGGGATGATGGAGACGACGGTCGGCGCGGAGTTCAGGGCCGAGCACGGGCAGACCAGCGTCGATCCGGTCGTGCTTGCCGGCGATCAGGCGGGTGGCGACGCTGCGCCCACCTCGGGCGGCTGGACCAGCAACGACGCCTTCATCGACTTCGACCTGCCGTTCCTGAAGGACGCGCCGTGGGCGCGCGCGCTCCAGGGGGAGGCGTCGGCGCGCATCTCCGACACCAACCGCTACAGCACGCTCTACACCTGGAAGGCCCTGCTGGGCTGGACGCCGAACCGGACGATCCGCTTCCGTGCGACGATGGGCCTGGCCAGGCGGCCGCCCGCGATCACCGAGGCCTTCGGTGGCAGCACCGCGACCGAGGTTGCCGCCACCGACCCGTGCGACTCGGTCAACGGCGAGCTCGGCAACCCGACCGTCGCCCGCAACTGCGCCGCGAGCGGCCTGTCGCCCGACTTCCGGCAGAGCTCGGCCCTGGTCGCGGTCGAGAACGGCGGCAACCCACACCTGCGCGCCGAGGCCTCGCAGTCGATGACGCTCGGCGTGGTGGTGACGCCCCCCGCGATCCCGAACCTGGCACTGACCGCCGATTGGTACGACTACAGCATCAAGAACGCGATCGACCAGCTCGACGACACCGACCCGAACGACATCGCGGACGGATGCTACGAGTCGGCGAACCTGTCGAGCCCATCCTGCGCGCTGATCGCGCGCTCGCCAGCAGGCGCCGGCAAGGGCCAGATCGAGAACATCCTCGCCCTGGACGAGAACATCGGCACCATCAAGACGAGCGGCATCGACCTCGACCTGTCCTACGCGCATCCGCTCGCCGGTGGGCACGTGTCGCTGGACTGGCGGACCACCTGGCTGCTCGATTGGCGCATCCGCGAGATCGGCAGCGCCGGGTTCACGCAGTATGCGGGGACGATCCCCGGTCTGGTCGATGTCGGGAGCTACACGCGGATCCGCTCGTTCGCCTCCGTGGATTACAGCCGGGGGCGATGGAACGCGTCCTGGCAGGGGCGGTTGATCGGCGGCGCACGCCTGCAGGATGCCAGTCCCGGAACCCCGTTCACCAAGACCGGGCCGCTCCTCTATCAGGACGTGTCGGTGGGCCGGCGGATCGGACGGCTGCTCCTGACCGCCGGCGTCGACAACCTCCTCGACGTGCAGCCGCCGACCTTCGTCGACGGCGTGACGAACACCGACGTCAACACCTACGACGTTCTTGGTCGCTTCGTGTACGCGAGGCTGGCCGTCTCCCTATAGGATCAGTGTGAGTGCCTCGGCCGATGTACGCGGCGAGCTCGCGAAAGAGGTGATCGGACAAGCTTCTGATGCGATCCACCGTCCGCAGATCCTCATGCACGACCAGCCAGATGCCGATCCGAGCCAGGACGAGATCGGGCAGGACGGCGACCATCTCGGGGTTCCCCAGGCCAAGCGGTTCCTGGCAGTAGCCGATCCCATATCCGGCCCGCAGCGCCTCCATGACGCCAAGCTCGTTGTTGCAGCAGAGTCCAAAGCGATGCTTGGAGCCGAGCACCTGCTGGATCCTGTGCGTATGCTCCTCGCGGCCGATGAGCGTATGGCGCGCCAATTCATGTATCGTAGTAGGCGCGCCATGACGGCGCACATAGTCTTCATGCGCGAATAGGCGGACCGGAACTTCGCCGACCCTTAGCGATATCAGAGCGGCCTGAGTCGGGATCGTGTTGCGAACCGCGAGATCTGCATCGTGGCGCAGGATATCCTCGTTGCGGTCGCTTAACGACAACTCGATGTCGATGCCGGGATGGGCGTTGCGGAACCTTGCCAGCATGGACGGCAGGACAAGGCCGCCCATGGCCTCGCTCGCAGCCAGCCGGATGCGACCCTGCAGCGCATCCTCCGGTCCCGAGGCCGCGCGCAGCAGGCTCGCGGCGGCGGCGGCCATGGCCTCGGCATGCGGCAGGAGGGACAGCGCACGTTCGGTCGGTCGCAGGCCATCCGGCGAGCGGGTAAACAGCGGCAAGCCCAGCAGGCCTTCCAGAGCGGCGATCTGCCGACCGAGGGTGGGCTGGGTAAGCCCAAGGCTACGGGCGGCCGCCGAAAGGCTGCCGCCGCGCGATGCGGCCAAGAACGCCCGCCACAGGTGCCAACCCGGATCAGCCATGCGTTGACGTATAGCGGACCAACATCCTTTGCGGATGGTTATCGATCGAGCGTCTCGTGATCATTCCCTGGATCGACAGGGAGGGAGTGGTGATGGAAGGGAAACGGGCGCTGGTGATCGGCGCAACCGGCGGCGTGGGCGGCGAGGTGGCCCTGGCGCTGCTGCGACGTGGCTGGATCGTTCAGGGCCTTGCGCGTGATCCGGCGCGGGCTCGCCTGACCGGTCCGGCGGGGGTCGAATGGGTGGCGGGTGACGCCATGCGGAGGGCGGACGTGGTGCGGGCCGCAGCATCCGTCGACCTGATCTTCCATGGGGCCAATCCGCCCGGCTACCGCAACTGGCGCGGCCTGGCCATTCCGATGCTGCGCAACGCGATCGCGGCGGCCGAAGCGGCCGGCGCCCGGCTGGTCTACCCCGCCAGCGTCTATGTCTACGGCCCGGATGCGGGGCGCGTCGTGGCGGAGGATGTGCTGCAGCATCCCCATACGCGCAAGGGCCTTATCCGCGTCGAGATGGAGGCGATGCTGCATGCCGCATCCGCCAGGGGCCTGCGTACGCTGATCGTCCGGGCAGGCGACTTCTTCGGGCCGCGGGCTCCCAGCTCCTGGGTCAGCAAGGTCCTGCTGAATGACGGCAAGAACCAGCGCAGGGTGACGACGCCCGAACGACCCGGGGTCGGGCATGTCTGGGCCTACCTTCCGGACCTCGCCGAGACCGTGGCATCGCTGGCTGACCGCGACGCCGATCTGGCGCACGAGGAACGGCTGCACTTCGACGGTCACTTCCTCGAGGGGCGCGGGATGGCCGAGGCCGTACGACGCGTGTCGGGCGGTGTGACGCCGATCAGGCCGTTCCGCTGGCTGCCGGTCCATCTCGGCGCCCCGTTCGTCACCTTCCTGCGCGAGGTGATCGAGATGCGCTACCTGTGGCGGGTGCCGCTACGCCTCGATAATCGGCGCCTGGTCGCTCTGCTTGGTCAGGAACCGCATACGGCCCTCGACGAGGCGGTCCTTGCCAGTCGTGACGCCCTGCAGAAACGGTCCGGTTGAGAGGCGCACGTCGTGTATCGCCGGCCGGGCCATCGGCCACGAATCATGCCCGTTTGTCGGTGGCCAGGCGAATGGCCTGGTTCATGGCCTGTATGCCGGCGCCTGGTCCGTCGGGGCATGACCAGACGGCGCTGACGACGGCCAGGAAGTCGGCGCCGGCGCCGACCAGCGGCGCGCAGTTAGCGGGGGTGATGCCGCCGATCGCCACCACAGGCAGTTCGGCCACCTCCGACCACCACCGCAGCAGCTCCGGGTCGGCACGGACGTCGCCCGGCTTGGTGGGCGAGGGGAAGAAATTGCCAAAGGCGACGTAGTCGGCGCCGCGCTCGCCGGCCGTCATCGCCGCATCGCGGCTGCCGTGGCAGGACACGCCGAGCTGCCGGTCGCCCAGCAGGGCACGGGCCCGGGCGATATCCATGTCGTCGCTACCGACATGCGCGCCGTCGCAGCCGGACTGCGCGGCGAGGTCGGGCCGGTCGTTCAGGATCAGGGCGACGTCGCGCGACTGCACGACCGGCCGCAGCACGTCGATCGCCCGGCGGATCGTATCGTCGTCGACATCCTTGAGGCGCAGCTGCACCGCGGCGACATCGCCGGCATCCAGCGCCTCCGCCAGCAGCGGCGCGAACGCCGCAGGCTCAAGCGCCAGGGGCGTCACCAGGTAAAGCCTGCACCCCTCGGCCATCTTCAGTTCCGGGGTCTGGGGCCTGCGGCCCCAGCGGGATCCAGGGGCGGAGCCCCTGGCCTTCCCCTGATCGTCAGCCCGCCGCCTTGCGGAAGATCTCGACGATCGAGCCCAGCAGCGCCAGCGCGTCCGGCTTCGCGCGCTGGAACGTGTTACGGCCCATGATGGAGCCGTTGGCGCCGCCGTCCGCCAGGCCCTGCACGACCTCCAGCAGCGTTTCGGTGCTGGCGTTCTCGCCGCCGGAGAACACCACCATGCGCCGGCCGTTGAAGCAGGACTGCACCACGTGCTCGATCCGCCTAGCCATGGTCGAGATGTCGATCTTCTGCTCCAGGTAGACCTTCTTGGCCGCGGGCAGAGACAGCACGTCGGTCGGCGGCTTCACCTTGATGATGTGCGCACCCATCAGCGCCGCGATGTGCGCGGCATAGGCGCAGATGTCGATCGCGGTCTCGGCCGCCTTGTCGAGCTCGGGCCCGCGCGGGTAGCTCCAGGTCACCACGGCGAGGCCGGCTGCCTTGGCCTTCTCCGACAGGTCGCGCAACTCCTCCATCTGGGCGAAGGCATACTCGCTGCCGGGATAGATCGTGAAGCCGATCGCCGAGCAGCCGAGACGCAGCGCATCGGCGACGGTGCCGGTCACCGCCTGGTCCTTGGTGGTGGCCAGGCTGTTGGAGCTGTTGCACTTCAGGATGGTGGGGATCTGTCCGGCGAAGGTGCCGGACGAGGCCTCGAGCGCCCCCAGCGGCGCGGCATAGGCCGACAGCCCGGCCTCGATCGCGAGCGCATGGTGGTAGTGCGGGTCGTAGCCGGCCGGATTGGCGGCGAAGGAGCGGGCCGGGCCGTGCTCGAAGCCCTGGTCCACCGGCAGGATCACGACCTTGCCGGTACCCGCCAGCTTGCCCTGGTTGAGGATGCGGGCGAGGTTCGCCTTGGAGCCGGGGTTGTCGCTCTCGTAGTTGGCGAGGATCCTGGCGACGTGCGGCGTGGTGGGCATGGCGGTTTCCGGTCCTGCAAGGGGGCGATGATGCTCCCGATCTACCCGACCGGCCCCGCCTTGTCACCCGATCCGCGTCCCCGCGAGCCAGACCTCCAGCCGTCGTTCGGCCCCCCGCTGGCCCAGGTCCAGATGGATGGGCCGTCGGTCCAGCACCCGTGCCCCGAGCGGGGCCGCCCGTTCCAGCACCGCCGGGCGCTGCGCGCAGCGATCGTCCAGGATCAGCCCGCGGCCGCCGAGCCGCAACGCCTGCAGCGCCC
>CAXUBN010000028.1:0-4403 GCA_964249255.1 uncultured Acetobacteraceae bacterium
TCAGCGCGAATGGCATCGAAGCGAATGGCATCAACGCGAGTAGTGACGGCCTGACGCGTCGGCGCCTGGGCGGCGGCGCCCTTGCCGGCGGCCTGCTCGCCACCCCGCTCGCCGCCTTCGGCCAGGACGCGCCGGGTGCCGCACCCGCTTCCGCGCCGAACGCGCCCGGCGGGGCCGAGATCACCGTGGATCAGGCGCGCACCGCGCCGATCCCGATCGCCATCCCCTCGTTCGGCCCCGGGATCGGCCAGCAGATGACCGACGTCATCACCGCCGACCTCGCCGGCTGCGGCCTGTTCCGCCCGATCCCCGACGCCGCTTCGGCGACCGGTTCTGGCGTGCCCAACTTCGACATGTACAAGGGCCTGGGTGCGCAGGCGCTGGCCCAGGGCACCACGCTGGGCTCGGGAGCGTCGGTGCGGGTCGAGTTCCGGCTCTGGAACGTGCTGAGCGGCCAGCAGCTGCAGGGCACCGCCTACACCACCGGCGGGGCCAACTGGCGGCGCATCGCCCACATCATCGCCGACGTGATCTACGAGCGCATGCTGGGCGACAAGGGCTACTTCGACACCCGCATCGCCTTCGTGTCGCGGTCCGGCCCGCGCACGCGGCAAACCACGCGGCTCGCGATCATGGACCAGGACGGCGCCAACACCCGCATGCTGACCGGCGGCGAATGGCTGGTGCTGACCCCGCGGTTCCATCCGACCCGCGACGAGATCGCCTTCATGAGCTACGCCAACGACCGGCCGCGGGTGTACCTGTTCGACCTCGGCAGCGGCCGGCAGCAGGTCCTGGGCGAGTTCGCCGGCATCAGCTTCGCGCCGCGCTTCTCGCCGTCGGGCAACGAGGTGGTGCTGTCGGCCACCCGCGGTGGCGGTTCGGACATCTTCGCGATCTCGTTGGGCGGCGGCGGCAAGCGCCAGCTGACCAACTCGGGCGCCATCGACACCAGCCCCTGCTACAGCCCTGACGGCTCGCAGATCGTGTTCAACTCCGACCGCGGCGGCAGCCCGCAACTCTACGTCATGGGCGCCGGCGGCGGGGGTGCCAGGCGCATCAGCTACGGCAGCGGCCAGTACGGCTCGCCGGTCTGGAGCCCGCGCGGCGACCTGATCGCCTTCACCCGCATCGGCGGCGGCGGTTTCTCGATCGGCGTGATGGCCCCGGACGGCACCGGCGAGCGCATCCTGACCCGCGGCTTCACGGTGGAAAGCCCGACCTTCTGCCCCAACGGCCGGGTGCTGGCCTACTGCCGGCAGAGTGCCTCGGGCGAGGGCGGGGCCGGCTTCTCCTCCAGCCTGGGCCAGATCGACATCGCCGGCTTCAACGAGCGTGCGGTGCCGACTCCGGGCGGGGCGTCGGATCCCGCCTGGTCGCCGCTCAAGGGATGACGCAGGGGCGATGAACCTGATGAAAGTTTCCGGCCCGGTGCATCGAATCGCCACTGCACACGTTGCCGACTTGACCGCATGCGAAACGACGCAGTAATTCGCGACCGCCTGATCTGACCCGCGACCCGTCTTGAGCTGCCCGGCGTTCCGGCCGAAGCCGGATGGCCAGCTTCGCCGCTTCCTCGAACCGTCCCCAGGAACCCCTTTCATGAAACTGAAGCTTCTCGGCACGCTGGCCCTCGTCGCGGCGCTCGCCGCCTGCTCCGACGACAACAAGGCAGCCAACACCGGCGCCTCCTCCGGCCTCGGCATCACCTCGGCCCCCGCCGGCGCCGCGGCCCCGGGGAGCGAGGCCGACCTGGTCGCCAACGTCGGCGACCGCGTCTATTTCGAGACGGCGCAGAACAGCCTGTCGAGCGACGCGCAGGCGACGCTGGATCGGCAGGCGGCGTGGCTGCAGCGCTATCCGCAGGTAACGGTCCAGCTTGCCGGCAACTGCGACGATCGCGGCACCGAGGAGTACAACATCGCGCTCGGCAACCGGCGCGCCAATGCGGCCCGCGACTATCTGGTGGCCAAGGGCGTATCGGCCGACCGCATTTCGACCATCAGCTACGGCAAGGACCGCCCGACCGCCACCGGCGACGACGAGCAGGCCTGGATGCAGAACCGCAACGCCATCACGGCGGTTCGCTGATGCGGCTGCCGGCTCGCCCCATGCGGTGATCCGGTAGGCGGCCTCATGAACCGATAGGTGCCCCGGGGAGCTAGCCTCCCCGGGGTTTTTCGTGTGGCATCGACTCACTTGCCGATCGTCCCGGTTCCAGGCATCCCCGGCGGTCCACCCCCAAGGATCCCCTTCATGCGCCCAGCGCCGTCCGCCTGTCTCGTCGGCCTCGCCATCCTGGTCGCGACCGGCGGATCGGCACGGGCGCAGCTGGAAAGCCGCGAGGCGATCTCGCTGCAGAACCAGATCCTCGAGTTGCGACACGAGCTGGAGCAGTCGCAGAACGCCGGGGGTGCTCCGGTAGCGCCGCCGGTGTCCGGCCGGGGTGGGTCGCCGGGGGATCAGTCGGGTGCCGGCGGCGATCCGACCGGTCTTACCCCGCAGCTGCTCGATCGCGTGCAAACGCTGGAAGGACAGGTGCGCGACCTGCGGGGCGAACTCGACCAGCTCAGCAACCAGGTGCAGCAGCAGAATGCGGCGCTGTCCAAGCAGGTCGGCGACCTCGGCTTCGCGGTGCAGCAGGCGCACGGAGGGGTCGGGGCCGCGTCCCCGCCGGCCGGAGGGGCGCCCAGCCAGGAGCTCGACGCCGATCCAGGTGCCGACCAGGGCGGTGCGCCGGGTTCCGCTCCGGGCGTCCCGGCATCGGCCGGACGGCCTCAGGTCCCTGCGCCGCCGGTCCACCGGACACCGGAGGCGACGTTGGCCGCCGGCAACGCCGCGGTGGCGCGGCGCGATTATGCCGGTGCCGAGGCCGATGCGCGCAGCGTGCTGGCCGGGCCGCGCAGCCCGCGTCAGGTGGACGCGCAGTTCCTGCTTGGACAGTCGCTGGCCGGACAACGCCAGTATCAACAGGCCGCGGTCGCCTATTACGATGCCTACAACCGGTCGCCGCGGTCGGGTCGTGCCCCCGACGCGTTGCTCGGCGTGAGTGCCTCGTTGCTGGCAGTCGGCGACAAGCCCTCTGCCTGCCAGGCGCTGGCCAAGCTTCACGCCGAGTTCCCGTCGCCGGCACCACGGGCCCGCAACGCCTACTTCGCGCTGCGCGGCAGGGCCGGCTGCCGCTGAGGTCCTCGACCGCGATCGCGACCGAAGCCGCAAGTCGCATAGACGCTGCGATCGGGCACGACGAGTTCGCCGCCCTGATGGCCCCGCTCGGACCATGGCCGCCGGCCGGGGGGCAATCGCCCATCGCGATCGCCGTCTCGGGCGGTGCCGACAGCACCGCGCTGGCCCTGCTGACGTCGCGCTGGGCTGCTGATCGTCGCCTCCGGGTGCTGGCCCTGGTGGTCGATCACGGCCTGCGTCCGGAGGCCGCCTCCGAGGCCGACGCAACCTGCGCCGTTCTGCAAAGGAATGGCATTCCGGCTCGACTGCTGCGCCTGGATGGGCTGCAGTCCGGCCGATCGCTGGCCGAGCGAGCCCGGACCGCCCGCTACCAGGCGCTGACCTGTGCTTGCGCCGAGGCGGACGCGGTTGACCTTCTGCTCGGTCATCATGCCGGCGACCAGGCCGAGACCGTGCTCATGCGCCATCGCGCCGGCAGCGGGGCTGATGGGCTGGCCGGCATGGCGAGCCTGGTGGAGACCACCGCCCTGCGACTGCTGCGGCCTCTGCTCGGCATCGCGCCGGCCCGCCTGCGGCACACGGTGGCACAAGCCGGGATCGATTGGATCGAGGATCCGTCCAACCGCGATGGGCGGGCGCAGCGCACTCGCCTGCGCCGGGAGCTCGCCGCCGCCCCGACGCTCGGTCCGGCGTTGTTGCTTGAGGCTCGGCGTGACGGCGGCGGCCGTATGCGACGGGATGCGGACGCGGCCGTCGTCCTGGCAAGGTCAGCCGAGCTGCGTCCGGAAGGCTATGCGCTGCTGCCGCCGGAGCTGCTGCCGTCCCCGGCCCTGGCGGCGCTGATCCGGTTGATCGGTGGCGCGTCTCATCGTCCTCCATCCGCCTCGATCGAGCGGCTGCTGCAACGGCCGCATCCCTGCACCCTCGCCGGCACCCGGCTGTTGCCGGCCGGCCGACTCGGCCCTGGTTGGCTGCTGGTGCGGGAGGCGGCGGCGCTCGCCGGCCCGGTCGCGGCGCGGCCGGGGGTGGTGTGGGACAACCGCTACCGCCTGCTGGCGGAGGCCGACCTGCCGGAAGGGCTTGAGGTCGGCACGCTGGGTTTGGCGCGTCCACCCGTTCCCGCGCCCCCGCTGCCGGCGGTCGTGCTGGCGACGCTGCCTGCCGTCCGCCGCCAAGGCAAGCTGGTGGCGGTACCCCATCTTGGCTGGGACGCCGGC
>CAXUBN010000028.1:4413-14322 GCA_964249255.1 uncultured Acetobacteraceae bacterium
CAGTGCCGGGTGCGCTGCGCTTCGCCCTCCAGCCGCCCGGACCGGCCACTGCCCCCGGCCTGTTCATCGGCGATTAAGGAAGCGTCCGCAGCCTCGGCGGCGGCACTTCCCTGCGCTGCCGGCCGCCCCCATCTACCCTTCACAAGTAGAGTGGCTTCGGCGGCCAGGGCGTCTATGCTCGTGCTTCGGCGCGATATGGCGGAGCGGCACGGCGGAACGCCTGGCATGGAACCTGAGGCAAATGAGTAATTTTGGCCGGAACCTGGCCCTTTGGGTCATCATCGCGCTGTTGCTGGTGCTGCTGTTCAGCGTCTTCCAGCCGGGTGGCAACCAGCATGCGGCGCAGCAGCTGGCCTATTCCGACTTCGTCGGCGACGTGAACAACGGCAAGGTGCGGTCGGTGGTGATCCAGGACCACAACGTGTCCGGCGTGCTGACCGACGGCACCAGCTTCGAGACCTACACGCCCGAGGATCCGAGCCTGGTCACGCGTCTCACCGACAAGGGCGTCGAGGTCGTGGCCAAGGCCGAGGATGCCGACAGCAACCCGCTGCCCCGTCTGCTGCTGCAGTGGGCGCCGCTGTTGCTGATCGTGGGCGCCTGGTTCTTTGTGATGCGGCAGATGCAGTCCGGTGGCGGCCGCGCGATGGGCTTCGGCAAGTCGCGCGCCAAGCTCCTCACGGAGAAGCAGGGCCGCATCACCTTCGAGGACGTGGCTGGGATCGACGAGGCCAAGGCCGAGCTTGAGGAGATCGTGCAGTTCTTGAAGGACCCGCAGAAGTTCCAGCGCCTTGGGGGCAAGATCCCCAAGGGCGTGCTACTTGTGGGACCCCCCGGCACCGGCAAGACGCTGCTGGCGCGCGCCATCGCCGGCGAGGCCAACGTGCCGTTCTTCACCATCTCGGGTTCCGACTTCGTCGAGATGTTCGTGGGCGTGGGCGCGTCCCGGGTGCGCGACATGTTCGAGCAGGGTAAGAAGAGCGCGCCCTGCATCATCTTCATCGACGAGATCGATGCGGTCGGCCGTCATCGCGGTGCCGGCCTTGGCGGCGGCAACGACGAGCGCGAGCAGACCCTCAACCAGATGCTGGTCGAGATGGACGGCTTCGAGAGCAACGAGGGCGTGATCCTGATCGCCGCCACCAACCGCCCCGACGTGCTGGACCCGGCGCTGCTGCGTCCCGGCCGGTTCGACCGCCAGGTGGTGGTGCCGAACCCGGACGTGAGCGGCCGGGAGAAGATCCTGCGCGTGCACATGCGCAAGGTGCCGCTGGCCGCCGACGTCGAGCCCAAGACCATCGCGCGCGGCACGCCCGGCTTCTCCGGCGCCGACCTCGCCAACCTGGTGAACGAGGCGGCGTTACTGGCCGCCCGCATGGGCAAGCGGACCGTGGCGATGCTCGAGTTCGAGAACGCCAAGGACAAGGTGCTGATGGGTGCCGAGCGCCGCTCGCTGGTCATGAGCAGCGATGAGAAGAAGATGACCGCCTATCACGAGGGTGGACATGCGCTCTGTGCCATCAGCACGCCGGGCTGCGACCCGGTGCACAAAGCGACCATCATCCCCCGTGGCCGGGCATTGGGCCTGGTGATGAGCCTGCCGGAGGGGGACCGCTACTCAAAGAGCAAGTCCAAGCTGCTGGCCGAGCTGACCATGGCGATGGGCGGCCGTGCCGCGGAGGAGATCATCTTCGGCGCCGAGAACGTGTCCAACGGCGCGTCTGGCGACATCAAGATGGCCACCGACCAGGCTCGCCGTATGGTGAGCGAGTGGGGCATGAGCGACAAGCTCGGCATGATCTCGTTCGGCGACAACGGTCAGGAAGTGTTCCTGGGCCACTCCGTCACCCAGAACAAGAACGTGTCCGAACAGACGATCCGCGAGATCGACGGCGAGATCAAGGCGATCATCGACCAGGCCTATGTCAACGCCAAGACCCTGCTGACGGACAACATCGAGGACCTGCACCGGATCGCCAACGGCCTACTCGAATATGAGACGCTGTCGGGCGACGAGATCCGCCAGGTGATGCGGGGCGAGCCGGTGGAGCGCCGGGTGATCGACGAGCCGATGCAGGACAACCGGCGCGCCTCCGTCCCCACCACGCGCAAGCCCGAGCCGGCTCCTCCCGCCGGCCTGGATCCTGCCCCCCAACCGGGCTAATCCTCAAACCAGGGATCCAAGGGCCAGCGGCCCTTGGCGGGTCCAGGGCAGCGCCCTGGCCTTCCCATGCTGATCGAGCCCCTCGCCCTTCTCCACGGCTACGCCGCTCGCATCGCTTGTGCCCGGGGTCTGGCACTCCCTCTGGCCGGCGGTCCTGCCGCCTTCACGCTTTGCCGGTTGATCGAGGCCGACCGTGCCGCGATCGTCGCAGTGTCCGACATCCCCCGGTCCTGGGCACCTGCTCTCGATCGCGTCGTCACCCCGCCATCGGATGCCGGCCTACCGCCCGGTCCCCTTGTGATGGGCATCCTGAACGTCACGCCGGACAGCTTCAGCGACGGCGGCGTCCATCTCGACACGTCGCGTGCCGTAGCCGCCGGAGTGCTGATGGCGGGGCAGGGAGCGGCGCTGGTCGATGTCGGTGGCGAAAGTACTCGCCCGCAGGCCATTCCGGTGCCGCCCGATGTCGAGCAGGCACGCATCCTTGAGACCGTGCGGCGGCTGGCGGGGCAGGGGGTCGCCGTTTCCGTTGACACCCGCCATGCCTCGACCATGCGGACGGCGTTGGCGGTCGGCGCCCAACTCGTCAACGACGTCAGCGGCCTGGCGCACGATCCCGAGGCCGCTGCGGTCGTCGCGGAGGCCGGCTGCCCGGTGGTGCTGATGCACGCGCGCGGCACGCCGCTGACCATGGCCACTCTCGACACGTACGACGATGTCGCGGTCGAGGTCGTGCGGGAACTGGGAGATCGGATCGACGCGGCGGTGCGGGCCGGCATCACGCGAGACCGCATCGTGGTCGATCCCGGGATCGGTTTCGCCAAGGATGCCGATGGCAATCTCGCCCTCCTGCGCCGGTTGCCGATCCTGGCCAACCTCGGTTGCCGGGTGATGCTGGGCGTATCGCGCAAGGGCTTCATCGGCCGGATCACGGGGGAGCCCGATCCAGCGGCGCGGCTACCGGGCTCGCTCGCGGCCTCGCTGCCGGTGCTGTCGCTTCCCGGCAGCATCCTGCGAGTGCACGACGTCGCCGCGACGGTGCAGGCGGTGCGTCTCTGGCAGGCGGTGCATGGCTGAGCTAGAGCAGGGACCATGCTGCTTGACGGGTGCGGGTAATGGGTACTGCCAGGACGCTGTTCGGAACCGACGGGATCAGGGGCACCGCCAACACCGCGCCGATGACCGTCGAGATCGCGCAGAGGCTGGGCCAGGCGGCCGGCCTGCGGTTCCGGCGCGGCAGCCATCGCCATCGCGTGGTGCTGGGCAAGGACACACGGCTGTCCGGCTACATGATCGAGTGTGCGCTGGTATCCGGTTTCCTGGCCGCCGGCATCGACGTGACGCTGGTGGGACCGTTGCCGACGCCCGCGGTGGCATTGCTGACGCGTAGCCTGCGAGCCGATCTCGGCGTCATGATCTCGGCCTCGCACAACCCGTTCGAGGACAACGGCATCAAGCTGTTCGGACCGGATGGGTTCAAGCTGTCCGATGAGGCGGAGGCGGAGATCGAGGCCCTGATGGCGGCCGACCTGTGCCACCGGCTGGCGGCCCCCGACATGATCGGCCGGGCCTCGCGACTGAACGACGCCGCCGGCCGCTACGTCGAGAGCTGCAAGGCGAGCTTCCCACGCGGCCGCCGCCTGGACGGGCTGCGCATCGTGGTCGACTGCGCCAACGGCGCCGCCTACCGGGTGGCGCCGACCGCGCTATGGGAGCTGGGCGCCGAGGTGGTGCGGATCGGCTGCCAGCCGGACGGGCTCAACATCAACCACCGGTGCGGCTCGACCAGCCCACGCACGCTCGGCGCCGCGGTGCTGGAGCATCGCGCCGACCTCGGCATCGCGTTGGACGGCGATGCGGATCGGCTGTTGATCTGCGACGAGCACGGGGAGTCGATCGACGGCGACCAGATCCTGGCCCTCATCGCCCGTGGCTGGGCGGCCGATGGGCGGCTCGCCGGCGGCGGCGTGGTCGCCACCGTGATGTCGAACATGGGGCTGGAGCGGCTGCTGGCTGCGGACGGGCTGCAGTTGCAGCGCACCGCGGTCGGTGACCGCTACGTGGTGGAACGGATGCGCGAGCTCGGCATGAACGTGGGCGGCGAGCAGTCCGGCCACATGGTGCTGTCGGACTTCGCTACCACGGGCGACGGGCTGGTCGCGGCATTGCAGGTGCTCTCCGTGCTGGTCGAGCAGAACCGCCCGGCCAGCGAGGTGCTGCGCATGTTCACGCCGTTCCCGCAGCTGCTGCGCAACGAGCGGTTCGCCGGCGTCTCGCCGCTGCTGAACCCCGCGGTCGCCGAGGCCAGGCGTTGGGCCGAGGATCAGCTCGGCTCCACCGGCCGCCTACTGCTGCGCGAAAGCGGCACCGAGCCGCTGGTGCGGGTAATGGCGGAGGCGGAGGACGAGGCCCTGGTGGAGCGCGTGGTGGCCGGTGTCTGCGAGGCGATCCGGCGCGTCTCGGTCGCAGCCTGAGGGGATGGCCTGAGGAACATGGGCGTCGGCCGGGTCCTCATCATTGCCGGCAGCGACTCCGGCGGCGGGGCCGGGATCCAGGCCGACATCAAGACCGTGACCGCCCTGGGCGGCTACGCCGCGACCGCGGTCACCGCGCTCACCGCCCAGAACACGCTGGGCGTGCATGGCGTGCTGCCGGTGCCGCCGTCGTTCCTGCGCCTGCAGATCGACTGCGTGCTGGACGATCTGGGCGCAGATGTCGTCAAGACCGGAATGCTCGATACGCCGGCGCTGATCGAGGTCACGTCGGACTGCCTGCACCGGCGCGGCGGCATTCCGCTGGTGCTCGACCCGGTGATGGTCGCCAAGGGCGGGCAGCGCTTGCTGCGCGACGACGCGGTCACCATCCTGAAGCGCCTGCTGCTGCCGATGGCGACGCTGCTGACGCCCAACCTTCCCGAGGCCGAGGCGCTGGTGGACGCACGCATCACCGACGTCGCGGGGATGCGGCGTGCGGCGGAGGTGCTGCTGACGCTGGGGGTGCCGGCGGTGCTGCTGAAGGGTGGCCACCTGCCTGGCGACACGGTGGTCGATCTGTTGGTGACCGAGCAAGGCTGCGAGGAGTTCGCCGACCTCCGCATCCACACCAGGCATACCCATGGCACCGGCTGCACGCTGGCCAGCGCCGTCGCGACCGGCTTGGCGCAAGGGAAAACGCTGCGGGAGGCGGTCGTCCGCGCCCGCGACTACGTGCGCCGCGCGATCGCCGCCGCACCCGGCCTCGGCCGGGGCGCCGGTCCGCTCGACCACGCCGTGCTCGGTCGGAATTGACCACATGACGGATCGCCAGACGCATCGACCGCCCCATGGCATCGGGCTCATCAACGGTCCTGCTGCTCCATCTGGCAGCTGATGGTTGTGACGGTGGCGCCGACGCCCAAGGCTCGTGCGCTGCGCACGACCTCGCTTCGGAACTCATGTCGTCAACGGGACCCTCTTCATCCGGGCGGCTGACGATACGCGCCCCAATCTAGGCCGAGACCGGTACCGACCGGTTGCCCTCGAGTGCCAGGGGCGGCTCGATCTCGAGGGTCGTGGTGTTCCTGCTGGTCATGAAGCGTATCACCGCGTCGGCGGTGCAGGGGCGGCTGTAGAGGAACCCCTGGAACTGGGTGCAGCCGCTGGCACGCAGGCGCATCGCCTGATCGGCGGTTTCCACCCCCTCGGCGGTGATGGTGATGCCGAGCCCGTTGGCCATGCCGGCAATCGCCTGCACGATGATGTCGGCCTCTAGGTCGGCGCCGAGGTCGCGGACGAACGACCGGTCGATCTTGACCGTGTCCACGGGGAAGTTGCGCAGGTAGCTCAGCGACGAGAAGCCGGTGCCGAAATCGTCGAGCGCGATGCGGATGCCGCGTCCCTTCAGGGCGGCGAGCGTGGCGCGGACGATCGGGTTGTTGTCCAAGAACAGCGACTCGGTAATCTCGAGCTCCAGCCGTTCGGCCGGTAATCCGCTGGCCGCCAGCGCTTCCTCGACAATGGCGCCCAACGCGGGATCGCGCAGCTGCACCGGCGACAGGTTGACCGAGATGCCGATCCCGTCCGGCCAGCGCGTCGCCTCCCGGCAGGCCCGCCGCAGCACCCAGGCGCCGAGCGCGCAGATCTGGCCGCTCTCCTCGGCGATCGGGATGAAGTCGACCGGCGGGATCAGGCCACGCGTCGGATGCATCCAGCGGACCAGCGCCTCGACCGCCACCACCCGGCCGCTGAGCGCGTTCAGGATCGGCTGGAAGTGCAGGGCGAGCTGTCCGTCGGCGATGGCGTTGCGCAGGTCGCCCTGCAACAGCAGACGGTCCTCGGCCGTGTCGCGCATCGATGGGTCGAAGAAGCGTGCGGTGCCGCGGCCTTCCCCCTTGGCCTGATACATGGCCAGGTCCGCGCTCCTGAGCAGGGTCTGTGCGTCGAGGCCGCCCGGGGGCGCCATCATGATCCCGATGCTCACCCCGATGCGGATCGCGGTGCCGTCGTGCTCGTACGGCTCGGCGATCGCGGCCAGCAACCGGTGCGCCAGCACGTCGGCTCCGGCCTCGTCGACATCGACCATCAGCAGCGCGAACTCGTCACCGCCGAGCCGTCCGATCACGTCGCGGCCGCGGATGCAGTTACGGAGCCGTGCCGCGACCTGAACCAGCAGCGCATCCCCGACCGGGTGTCCGAGCGTGTCGTTGATCGTCTTGAAGCCGTCGAGGTCCAGGCACAGCAGGGCGAGGGATGGCCCGCCCCGCAACTGGTCGGCACAGGCTCCGTGCAGCCGGGCATGGAAGTCGGCGCGATTGGGTAGACCGGTGAGGCTGTCATGGCGGGCAAGCCATTCGATCTGCCGCTGCGACCGCCGCGCCTCCGTGATGTCGGAGCCGACGCCGCGATAACCCTGAAACGAGCCGTCGGCGTCGAACACCGGCTTGCCCGTAAGCTTCAGCCAACGCTCCCTGTCGCCACTGCCGATCGGGATGCAGGCGCCGCGGAATGCCGTTCGCCGTTCGAGGCAATCGGTCAGTATGGCGAAGCCTTCGACGGTGCCGCGCGTGTGGCGCAGCCTGACCTGGCTCCACCGCCGCAGCGACAGGTCGGTCAGCCGGCGGCCCCCGCAGCCGACCGCTTCCTGCAGCCGATCGGAGGGCGCGCGCAGCCGCAGGTCGGCATCCAGTTCCCACAGCCAGTCCGATCCCTGTTCCTCGAAGTCGTGCAGCAGGATGCCGATGATCTCGCCCTGCTCGGCAAGCCGCATCTCGTTGGCGGCGCTCCGGGCGAACTCGTGGTGCTGCCGCACCACCATCATGGCCGCGGTCAGGCCATAGAGCAGGGTGCACAACCGCAGGTCCTGGTCGACGGGGCCGTGGATCTGCATCGACAGGATGGCGCCGGCCGTGATGATCGCGATGAAGAGCAGCGCACCGTCGCGCATCGGCGCGATCCGGATCGTGCCGTAGATGAGGCTGGGGATCAGGAAGCCCTGCAGCAGCCGGTGAGGCTCCATGCCGACGACGAAAAGGCCCGCGGTCCAGAGGCACGCCAGCACCCCGCACACCCCGACGACCCATTCATGGAGATGCTTGGATGGTTCGCCCTTCGCCACGATGGCGCGCCGATGGGCTCGACACGCTCGGACGATGAGGGCGTAGGCCATCAACAGCGCGATGAACGGCGCATGCATCCAGGGCCTGCCGGGACCGCGCAGCAGGTCGACCGCCAGCACCAGCATCATGAAGCCCGGCGACGTCAGGAGCCAGCCGCGCATCATGAAGTCCAGCGTGCGCCGCTCCAGGTGGTCGCGACGCCGCAGGATGGCCGGATCAGGCCCTTGACCCATGAGTCTGGTGTCCATCTGTTGGTTCAGGCATGGTCCTCGCGTCAGTGGTGCCAGGGTTTTCCTACCCGCCCGTTAATCGCGACGTTGACAGCGGCGCCGATGCCGCCCTATTCGGCGCGTCCCGGCGGCACCCCGCCGCCTGCGCGAGGTCCGGCCATGAAGATCAGAAACAGCCTGAAGTCGGCCAAGGCGCGCGACAAGGATTGCCGGGTCGTCCGCCGCCATGGCCGGGTCTACGTCATCAACAAGAAGAACCCGCGCATGAAGGCGCGTCAGGGGTGATGCAGCCGCCGGTTCTCCGCTGAACCGTCCGCCGGCCGCACGGCTCCTTCTCCTGCTGGCGGTCGCCGCGTTCGTACCGTTCGCTGGCCGCGCCGAGGCCCGTCGCGACGCCCTCAACTCTCTCCTGCTGCACGCCGCCACCTCCGACCAGGCTGCCGCGGTCGCCGACCGGATCGAGGCGCTGCGGATGGCGGCGCTCGTCCCGACCACCCGCCTGCTGCTTAACCGCACCCGGCGAGAGCTTGATGGCTCCAGGATCCGCGATGCCCTGGACGACGTTGACGATGCCATCGAGCTGCAGCCTGATCAGGCGGTGCTGTGGCGCGAACGCGCGCTTGTCCACGTGGCACAGGGCGACGCCGACGCGGCGGTCGCCGATCTCGGCGGCGCGCTGGCCCGCGACCCCGGCGACGTCGCCTCCTGGTCGGCTTTGAGCGACGTGGAAACGGAACGTAGCCAGCCACGTCAGGCCTTTGTGGCGTGGGAACACGTGCTGCAGCTCGATCCGGCGATCGCGGGCGGCGCCACGCGGCTGCGACACCTGCACCACCGGATGGTGGGCGATCCGACCTAGCGGCCCCTCCCTCAGCGGTCGGTGAGCCGGAGCTCGATGCGGCGGTTGCGGGCCAGGGCTTCGGCGCCGCTGCCGGTATCCAATGGCTGAAACTGCGAGAAGCCGGTGGCGGCCAGGTTCTGGGGCCGCACCCCCTCGGCCGCAAGGAGCTTGACCACGGTGATCGCGCGGGCCGAGGACAGCTCCCAGTTGGTGGGAAATGCCCCTCCGGTTACCGGTTGCCGGTCGGCATGCCCGTCCACGCGCAGGATCCACGGCAGGTCCGGCGGGATCTCGGCGGCGATCTGCCGCAAGGTGTGCGCCAGGGTGCGCATCTGCTCGCGGCCGGCGGGCGACAGCTCGGCGCTGCCGGGTGGGAACAGCACCTCGCTCTGGAACACGAAGCGGTCGCCGACCACGCGGATCCCGGGACGTCCCGCCAGGAGCGCCGACAGCCGGCCGAAGAACTCGCTGCGGTAGCGCTTCAGCTCGTTCACCTTGTCGGCGAGCGCGATGTTGAGCCGGTTGCCGAGGTCCGCGATGTGGGCGTCGCGCTCCTTCAGGTCGTTCTGCGACAGGTCCAGGGCCTGCACGATCGCCGCCAGCTGTTGCTGCAGCTCGACCAGCTGCCGGTTGAGCAGGGCCACCTGAGCCCGCGCATCGTCGTTCAGCCTGTCGGCGGCGGCGAGCTTGCCGACATCGGCGGCCACGGCCCCGGTCAACGCCGCGGCAGCGGCACTGTCCCGCTCGTGCTGCAGCCGCAGGGTCGCCACCGACAGCTCCAGCGAATGACCGTGCTCCTTCTCCAGCGACAGCAGCTGGCTGAGCTGGGTCATCTCGCGCGATAGCCGGTCCAGCGCCGTTTGCCGTCCGTTCAGCGCCACCGACAGGAACGCCTGCGCCAGCACGAACACCAGCAGCACGAAGATGATGACCATGAGCAGCGTCGACAGCGCGTCGACATAGCCCGGCCAGGCGTCCAGCCCGTTGTTGCGGACGCCGCGACGCCTCATCGCATGCCCCGCCCGGGCGGATCGGGCACGGTGAACACCGGTCCGGCGCTTGCGGCGGCGGTTGCCGCGGC
>CAXUBN010000029.1:0-13485 GCA_964249255.1 uncultured Acetobacteraceae bacterium
GTGCTGGGAACGGCGCTCCGGCCCCATGCCGGTGCCGGTATCGGTGCCGATGGGCGGATCGCCCTGATGCTGCCGACCAGCAACGCCGCCGCCGCCTGCGTGCTGGGGCTCGCCTCGGCCGGGATCGTGCCGGTGATGCTGAACCCGCGCGGCGGCCTGGCGGCGCTGCGGGCAGCACGGGCGGCGACTGGCTTCGCGACGCTCGTCACCTCCCGGGCGCTGGTGGAACGGACGCGGACCCAGCCGGTGCTGGCGGCGTTGGCGACGGAGGTCGCGATCCTCTATCTGGAGGACCTCCGGATCGGGCGGATCGACCGGCTGCGGGGCCTGCTGCGCGGCGGCCGGCCGCTCCGGCGCGAGGCGACGGATCCGGACGCGCCGGCCGTGATCCTGATGACCTCCGGAACCTCGGGCCTGCCCAAGGGGGTGGTGCTGAGCCACCGCAACATCCTGGCCAACATCGCCCAGGCGGCCGCGGTGATCGATTTCGGCCGGGCCGACCGCATCCTCAACGTCCTCCCCGTGTTCCACGCCTTCGGCCTCGTCGCCGGCACGGTGCTGCCGCTGCTGCACGGGGTGCCGGTGTTCCTGTATCCCTCGCCGCTGGACTACCGCCGCATCCCGGCGGTGGCGTCGGCATGGCGGGCGACCGCGTTGTTCGGCACCAGCAGCTTCCTGTCCGGCTATGCCCGCACCGCGCACCCCACCGACTTCGGCTCCCTGCGGCTGGTGGTGGCCGGCGCCGAGCCGGTGACGAGCTGGGTCCGGCGCACCTGGGCCGAGCGGTTCGGCCTGCGCGTGCTGGAAGGCTACGGGTTGACCGAGGCATCCCCGGTGCTGGCGTTCAACACGCCCTTCTCCAACCGCGACGGCACCGTGGGCCGGCTCGTGCCGGGGGTGCGCACGCGGCTGGTGGCCGTGGACGGCGTGGCGCCGGGGGACGCGCGCACCGGCCGGCTGCTGGTGGCGGGGCCGAACATCATGCTGGGCTACCTCCGCGTGGAACGCTCCGGCGTGCTGGAGCCGCCGCCGGACGGCTGGCACGACACCGGCGACATCGTGTCGATCTCGGCCGCCGACGGCCACGTCACCATCCGCGGCCGCGCCGCCCGCTTCGCCAAGGTGGCGGGCGAGATGGTGTCGCTGGCGCTGATCGAGCGGGTCGCCGCCGACCTGTGGCCGGACGCGGTGTCGGTGGCGGTGGCGGTGGCCGACCCGCGCAAGGGCGAGCGGGTCGTGCTGCTGACCGACCGGGCGGACGCCACCCGGGCCGCGTTCCTGGCCGAGGCGCGCCTGGCGCACCTGCCCGAGGTGGCGCTGCCGGCCGAGCTGCGGGTGGCACCCTCGCTGCCGCTGCTGGGCTCGGGCAAGCCCGACGTCGCCGAGGCGACGCGGCTGGTGCGGGAAGGGACGATCGGGGCGCGGGCGGCTTGAGCAAGCAAGGCCAGGGGCTCTGCCCCTGGACCCCGCCAAAGGCTGAGCCTTTGGAAACCGTTCACTTAAGAAATGGCTTCTTAAGGCTCCGCCTTGAGCGGGTCCAGGGCGGAGCCCTGGCCTTCACGTCATCGAGCTAGGCGCGACCCATCCGCGGCTCAGTCCGCTCGATCGCCGGCGCCAGCGTATCGCGGCAGCCGACCTAGCCCACCGGAGGCGGGTTACGTTCGGCGAAGCCGGCCTGGTGCCAGTACGGATAGATCTTCGGCCGCTCGCTGGCCGCGTCCAGGGTCACCACCTGCTCCGTCGTCAGCGACCAGCCGACGGCGCCCAGGTTCTGCCGCAGCTGTTCCTCGTTGCGGGCGCCGACGATGACGTTGGCCACCGTGGGACGCCGCAGCAGCCAATTCAGCGCTACCTGCGGCACGGTCTTGCCGACCTCGGCCGATACCGCCTCCAGCGCGTCGACCACCCGGTACAGGTACTCGTCCTCCATCTGGGGACCGGCCTGGTCGACGGCGGCGTTGCGCAGGCGCGAGTTCGGCGGGATCGGGCGGTCGCGGCCGATCTTGCCGGTGAGCCGGCCCCAGCCGAGCGGACTCCAGACCACGGCACCGACGCCCTGGTCGAGACCCAGCGGCATCAGCTCCCACTCGTAATCGCGGCCGACCAGGGAATAGTACGCCTGGTGCGCCACGTAGCGCGGCAGGTTGTGGCGGTCGGCCACCGCCAGCGACTTCATCAGGTGCCAGCCGGAGAAGTTGGAGCAGCCGACGTAGCGGAGCTTGCCGGCACGCACGAGGTCGTCGAGCGCGGACAGCGTCTCCTCGACCGGCGTCATCGCATCGAACCCGTGCAGCTGGAACAGATCGATGTACTCGGTGCCGAGCCGGCGCAGCGATCCCTCCACCGAACGGATCAGGTGGTGGCGCGAGCTGCCGACCTGGTTGGGATCGTCGCCGGCGCGGAAGGTGGCCTTGGTCGAGATCAGCACCCGGTCACGGCGCCCCTTGATCGCCTCCCCCAGCACCTCCTCGGCCGCACCTGCGGAGTAGATGTCGGCACTGTCGAACATGGTCAGGCCGGCATCCAGGCACACGTCGACCAGCCGGGTGGCCTCGGCCACGTCCGAGCTGCCCCACGACTCGAAGAACGCGCCCTTGCCGCCGAACGTGCCGGTGCCGAAGCTCAGCACCGGGACCTGCAGGCCCGACCGGCCCAGTTGCCTGTGTTCCATGGATCGCCTCCGCACGGGTGTTGGATCGTCGCGGGTGAACGCGCCGAAGCGTGATCGGCTCCCGGCGGACCCTGGGCCGTGGGCGGCGCGTTCGCCCCGGATCGAACGGGGAGTTTGGGACGATGCGCGCCTTGTGCTGGAACGCGAAGAACGACATCCGCTGCGAGACGGTACCGGACCCCTCCATCGAGGACCGGCGCGACGTGATCCTGCGCGTCACCAGCTGCGCCATCTGCGGCTCCGACCTCCACCTCATGGATGGGCAGATGCCCACCATGGAGAAGGGCGACGTGCTGGGCCACGAGTTCATGGGCGAGGTGGTCGAGGTCGGCTCGCCCGACCACGTGCTGAAAAAGGGCGACCGGGTGGTGGTGCCCTTCAACATCAACTGCGGCCAGTGCCGCATGTGCAAGATGGGCAACTGGGCGTCCTGCCTCACCTCCAACCGCAACGGCGCCATGGCGGCCGAGCAGTTCGGCTACCCGACCGCAGGCCTGTTCGGCTACTCGCATCTGACGGGCGGCTATGCCGGCGGGCAGGCCGAGTACGTCCGCGTGCCGATGGCCGACGTCGGGCCGATGAAGGTCCCCGAGGGCATGACGGATGATCAGGCGCTGTTCCTGTCCGACATCCTGCCCACCGGCTGGCAGGCCATGGCCTACTGCGACCTCAAGGGTGGCGAGACCGTCGCCATCTGGGGTGCCGGTCCGGTGGGGCTGTTCGCGATCAAGTCGGCCGCGGTGATGAAGGCCGGACGGATCATCTCGATCGAGACGGTGCCCGAGCGCATCGCGCTCGCCCGCATCGCCGGCGCCACCGACGTCATCGATCCGTCGGCCGAGGATGTGATGGAGCGCCTGAAGGAGATCACGGACGGCCAGGGTCCGGACTGCGTGGTGGACTGCGTCGGCATGGAGGCCAGTGGCCATCACGGCATCCTGGGCGCGCTGAGCCGGGTGCAGGAGAAGATCACGTCGACGCAGCGCCCGTTCGCGCTGGAACAGATGATCCAGGCGATCCGGCCCAGCGGCACCGTGTCGGTACCCGGCGTGTATGGCGGGCCGGTGCCGATCAACATGGCGGCGGTGGTGCAGAAGGGGCTGACCATCCGCAGCGGCCAGACCCACGTGAAGCGCTTCCTGGAGCCGCTCGCCAAGCTGATTCAGGACGGCACCATCGACCCCACCTTCCTGATCACGCACCGCTCCACCAGGCTCGAGGATGGACCGGAGCTCTACAAGACCTTCCGCGACAAGGTGGACGGTTGCGTGAAGGTGGTGTTCAACCTTTGAGCTGAGCGGCAGGCCAGGCGGACCAACGCGCGGCCTGCCGGACCGCCACCGGCAGCCCTGGTCCCGCAGGTCGCCCTCGATCACCGGGCTCCACAGGTCGGGGCCACCATCGCCGACGAACAGATGGTGACCGTCGCGGCCATAGGGATCAGGACGGTAATTAGCACGCCGCCATTCAAGATGGCGCCGTACCGGTCGGCTGGCCATCACGACCAGGCGGCCGGGCGCGCAGTTCTCGTTCGGCGTACCGTCCCGATGACCATCACGCCCGGCGCCATCGCCACGGTGCCTCAACCTGCGGATGCGGCGTATTGCCATAGGCCAGCGCGCCCTGGGCCAATGGCGGCCGGTCTAATCCCCTTCCCCGGCGCGGGAGGACACCGCCAGCAGCAGCAGGGCGATTGGGCATGCATTGGTCATGCGGGCTCCGGGATGCGGCGGATCGGAGGGGGCGGCGACCGTTGCTGGCCGTTTGTCGGGGTCCGAAGCGGCATCTAGAAGGGAACGGTTCCCCCGCGTCCGATCCGGAGAGCCGTCTTTGCCACGACACATCACGCTGCGCCGCCACGCCCTGCTGGCCTCGCTCGCCCTGCTGCTGCCGACCGCCGCGAGCCCGATCCCGGCCGTCGCCGCGGACGACACCACCGCGGTATCGATCTCGGACAAGACGCAGCCGAAGCCGCCGCACTTCGCGCCGACGCAGCGCTTCTCCGATGGCTCGGTCACCGTGCGCGGCCAGCGGATCGACTACCAGGCGGTGGCGGGCACGCTGGTGATCCACCCCAAGGGCTGGGACGACTCGGATCCGGACACGCGACCGGAGTCCAAGAACCCGGATGCCGAGGCGGCGATGTTCTACGTCGCCTACCTCCGCAAGAACGTGCGGCCGGAGGCTCGGCCGATCACCTTCGTCTTCAACGGCGGTCCCGGTTCGGCGACGGTGTGGCTGCACATGGGCGCGTTCGGGCCGCGCCGCATCGTCACTGCCGACGACACCCACACCCCCGCGGCACCGTACCGGGTGGTCAACAACGACGACAGCCTGCTGGACGCCTCCGACCTCGTGTTCATCGACGCGCCCGGCACCGGCTTCGGCCGGATCGAGGGCCGGGACAAGGAAAAGGCGTTCTACGGCACCGACCCGGACGCGGCGGCCTTCACCAGCTTCATCGCCCAGTTTCTCGGCCGCTACGGCCGCTTCAACTCGCCCAAGTACCTGTTCGGCGAAAGCTATGGCACCACCCGCTCGGCGATCCTGGCGCACGAGCTGCAGCTGGAGAAGGGCATCGACCTGAACGGCGTCATGCTGCTGTCGCAGATCCTGGACTACGACAACAGCATCGACGGCCCGCAGTACAACCCGAGCATCGACCAGCCCTACGTCCTGGCGCTGCCGAGCTTCGCCGCCACCGCCTTCTACCACCACAAGCTGCCCAGCCCGCCGGCCGACCTGCGGCGCTTCCTGGACGAGGTGGAACACTTCGCGCTGACCGACTACGCGCAGGCGCTCGGCCAGGGCACCGCGCTGCCCGCCACCGAGCGTGATCGCATCGCCGCCCGGCTGCACGACTACACCGGGCTGCCGGTCGAGTACATCCGCAAGGCCGACCTGCGCGTGAACGGCGGCGACTTCGAGCAGACCCTGCTGGGCGACACGGCGGAGGATACCGGCCGGCTCGACAGCCGCTTCTCCGGCCCTGCGATGGACCCGCTGGCCGAGCGGCCCGATTACGACCCACAGGGAGCGGCGATGTCGTCGGCCTACGTGGCGGCGTTCAACGACTACGCGCGCCGGACGCTGCGCTACGGCGCCGCGGACGCGGGTGGCGGCGGCGACGGCTGGATGGAGTACAAGACCAGCGCCAACAACATCGCCATCTGGAGCTTCACGCATCAGCCACCGGACGCACCGCGGCCGGTGCGGGGTGCTCCCAACGTGCTGCCCGACCTGGCGGCGGCCCTGAAGTACGACCCGCGGCTGCACGTGCAGCTCAACCAGGGTTATTACGATCTCGGAACGCCGTACTTCGAGGGCGTGTTCGAGATGCGCCACCTGCCGATCCCGGCCAGCCTCGCCAGCAACATCGAGATCCGCCAGTATCAGTCCGGCCACATGGTGTATGCGCACGACGACGCGCTGCGCCAGCTGCACGACAACGCGGCCGACTTCATCCGCCGCACCGACAACCAGAACGGGGTGACACCGGCGCCGCCGCGGTAGCGGTCAGCCTCGACGCCCGCCATTCCGCATGGAATCATCGCTCTCGATAGCGGCTGGGGCGGTGATGGGCGTAACGGGAATGATGGCCATGCGGGTCGGCACGGGAATACGGCCGGCAGTGCGTCGCACGCTGATGGCCACTGTGGCCGTGCTGCTGTTCGCGGGCAACGTCCAGGCCGCCCCGGACACGAAACGATCCGGCAACGTCGACACCAGCCTGGTCGCGGTCGGCAGCGACATCCCCGCGCATTTCGTGCGGCCCACCGACGGCTTCGACTACACGAAGCGCGAGGCCATGATCCCGATGCGCGACGGGGTTCGGCTCTACACCGTCATCGTGATCCCCAAGAATGCGCACGGGGCGCCGATCCTGCTGACCCGCACGCCGTACGACGCGGCCAAGCGCGCCAAGCGCAGCGACAGCCCGTCCATGGCGGCGACGCTGCCCGAGGGCGACGACGTGTTCGTGGCCGGCGGCTACATCCGGGTGTTCCAGGACATCCGCGGCAAGTACGGCTCCGAGGGCGACTACGTGATGACGCGGCCGCCGATCGGGCCGCTCAACCCGTCGGACACCGACGACACCACCGATGCCTGGGACACGGTCGACTGGCTGGCGAAGAACGTGCCGGAAGGCAACGGCCGCGTCGGCATGCTCGGCTCCTCCTACGAGGGCTGGACCGTGGTGATGGCGCTGCTGCATCCGCACCCCGCCCTCAAGGTCGCATCCCCGGAAAGCCCGATGGTGGACGGCTGGATGGGCGACGACTGGTTCCATTACGGCGCGTTCCGGCAGCCGGGTCTCGACTACTTCACCGCGCAGATGACGGTGCGCGGCGATGGCCCGGAGATCCCCCGCCCCCGCTACGACGACTACCAGACCTTCCTGGAGGCGGGCTCGGCGGGCGACTACGCACGCGCGAATGGGCTCGAGCAGCTGCCGTTCTGGCGCCGGATGGAGGCGCACCCGGCCTACGACGCGTTCTGGCAGGGCCAGGCGCTGGACCACCTGGTGGCGGCGCACCCGTCCGGCGTGCCGACGCTGTGGGAGCAGGGGCTGTGGGACCAGGAGGACATGTGGGGCGCCATCCACAGCTGGCTGGCGCTCAAGGCGGGCGGCCATGGGGCGAACAATGTCTTGGTCATGGGTCCGTGGCGGCACAGCCAGGTGAACTACGAGGGTAACGGACTGGGGCCGCTCACGTGGGACGGCGACACCGCGCGCCAATACCGCGCCACCGTGCTGCGGCCGTTCTTCGACCAGTACCTGAAGCCCGGCGCGCCTCGGGCCGACGTGCCGGCCGCCGCCCTGATCTACAACACCGGCGAGAACCATTGGGACCGGTTCGCGGGGTGGCCGCTGGCCTGCGCCTCCGGCTGCGCCGCGCCGATGCGGGCGCTCTTCCTCCAGGCCGACCATGGGCTGTCCTTCACGGCGCCCACCTCCGGCGGCGGCGACGCCTACGTGTCCGACCCCACCAAGCCCGTGCCCTACCTGCCGCGCCCGGTGGCGTTCGGCGACAGCGCCCGCTGGAAGCCGTGGCTGACCACCGACCAGCGTGCCGTGTCCGACCGGCCGGACGTGCTCAGCTACGAGACGCCGGTGCTGACCGCGCCGCTGCGCATCTCGGGCGAGCCGGCTGCGGACCTGTTCGCCAGCACCAGCGGCACCGACTCCGACTGGGTGGTCAAGCTGATCGACGTGTATCCGGGGTTGATGCCGCAGGATCCGGCCATGGGCGGCTACGAGCTGCCGGTCGCGATGGACATCTTCCGCGGCCGCTACCGGAACGGCGTGTCCCAACCGCAGCCGATCCCGGCGAACCAGGTCGAGCGCTACCGCTTCACCCTGCCGCCGACCAACCACGTGTTCCTGCCGGGGCACCGGATCATGGTGCAGATCCAATCGAGCTGGTTCCCGCTCTACGACCGCAACCCGCAGCGCTACGTGGGCAACATCTTCCACGCGGAGCCGGCCGACTACGTGGCGGCGACGCAACGCATCGCGCACGGGCCGGGGCAGGCCAGCGCGGTGTGGCTGCCGGTGGCGCCCTGACGACGGCGGCCGCCGCACGGATCGCTCCCACGGGCCAAGTCACCGGTTGATGACCCGTCGGGAAACGAAGGCTAATCGTGTGGGATGGGACTGACCGATGCGGTCCGGCGTCGATCATCCTGACCGGGGGCACGCCCAGGCGCATGCTGATGGATGCGGCCCGTGCCATCGCCGGCCGCATATCGGCTGATTGGTTTCGGGAAACCATCTAACGAGGTAGATGGATGGGGAGCCAGGGACCGTCACGCGCAAGCGTGCCTCGCACGACGGCCCTTGGATCCCGTTCGTGAAAGGATCCCCGATGAAGACCCTTATCCTTGCCCTCGGAGCCGCGATTGCCGCCGCCCCGGCGCTGGCCCCGGCCCTAGCGCAGGACGCGACGCACGTGCCGTCGACGGTGCAGGCCGGTACCTACGCGGTCGAGCCGACCCACACCCAGGTCGGCTTCACCCTGCTGCACCTGGGCTTCAGCTACTACTCCGGCGTGTTCTCGGGCGCATCCGGAACCCTGCAGCTGGATCCGGCGCATCCGGACGCCGCCCGGCTCGACGTCACGATCCCGATCGGCTCGGTGTCCACCACCAGCGCCAAGCTGGACGGCGAGCTGAAGGGGCCGGCCTGGTTCGACGCTAGCGCCCATCCCACCGCGACGTTCACCTCGACGCGGGTGACGCCGACCGGCCCGGGCCATGCCGACATCGCCGGCACCCTTACCCTGCACGGCGTGTCGAGGCCGGAGGTGCTGAAGGCCCGCTTCATCGGCGCCGGCGTGAACCCGCTCGACAAGCACTACACGGTCGGCTTCGAGGCGACCGGTGCCATCCGGCGCAGCGACTTCGGCGTCAAGACCTACGTGCCGCTGGTCGGCGACGACGTGCAGCTGACGATCGCCGGGGCGTTCGAGCGGCAGGGCTGATCCCCGCATCCTTTCCGGTTTCGAAGCGTTGTCGGTTCGATACAATCCAACGGGAAGCCGCGTCCATGACCATCCTGATCATCATCCTGCTCGTGCTGGCGCTGGGAGGGGGCGGCTACGGCTTCCGCTCCGGCTGGTATGGCGGCCCGCGCGGCACCGGCTTCAACGGGCTCGGGCTGGTGCCGCTGCTGCTGATCATCATCGTCGTCGTGCTGCTGTTCCAGGGCGGCATCTGACACGCCCACAAATCAGGGAGACACCGCATGAGAAGCCTCGTTCCGCTTGTCGCCATCCTGTTCGTCGCGTCCACGGGTCCCTCGTCGGCCGCCTCGTGCCGGGACGCCAAGGGCAAGTTCATACCCTGTCCGGCGGCGGCTCCGGCCACCAAGTGCCGCGACACCAAGGGCAAGTTCATCAAGTGCGACGCCGCGACGGCGACGGCGCCGAACAACGCGCACGGGTAGCGGTCCGGGGTTGCGGTCGGTCCGCCACCCCGCCCCGGTTACGGTTCGTGTCGATCACGCTGCCTCGCACAAGGCCGTTTGCGGTTCCGTAGATTAAGATTCTGTTATAGTTTCGCGCCGTATTTCGATCTTGGATAAGGCGGGTCGACCCGCCGCGGGCGGCGCATGTCGGGCATCGAACTCGGGAACAAGGGGCTGATCAGCCTCCAGGCGACGCTCGCCCCGACCGTGCGGCCGTGGGAGCGCACGCTGATCGTGTCGGGCGTGGCCAGGTCCGGCACCAGCATGGTGGCCCGCGTGCTCCATGCCGTCGGCGTGCCGATGGGCGAGCGGCTCGACGGGGTCGTGTTCGAGGACCACGAGTTCGTCGAGATGTTCTCCCGGCCGACGGTGGATGGGGAGGCGCTCGGCCGGTTGATCCAGGACCGCGACCGCGCCCACCGGGTCTGGGGATTCAAGCGGCCACACCTGCATCGGTATGGTCCGGAGGTGATCTCCCGGTTCCGCAACCCCCATCTCATCGTCACGCTGCGCGACCCGGCGGCGATCGCCGAGCGCAACGCGATCGCCGAGCACGTCGACGTGCGGACCGCCCTGTCGATGGCGGCGGACGACCTCCGGGAGATGGTGCGGTTCACGCAGGACCTACCGTGTCCAGTGCTCCTGATCAGCTACGAGAAGGCGGTGCGGCATCCGGACCGCTTCGTCGAACGCCTGCTCGAGTTCTGCGGCCTGTCGGTCACGCCGGCATGGTGCGATCAACTCGCCCGTCTCGTCGAGCCCGACCGCCATGCCTACGCCGAACATGCGCGCCGCAGGCTCGAGGGCTACGTGGACGGCATCCAGGGCAGCGTCCTGAGCGGCTGGGCCTGCCAGCACCGGCTCAGGCAGCCGCTGATGCTGACGGTGTTCCGGGACGACGTCGCGGTGCTGGATTGTTCCGCGGACCAGTTCCGGCAGGACCTCGCCGACGCCGGCATCGACGACGGCCGGCACGGCTTCGCGATCGACCTCGCCGGATACGGCTTCATGCCGGACTCGCGGGTGACGGTCCGGGTCAAGGACCTGAGCTTCGCGCTCAGCAACAGCGGCAGCAGCGTGGCCGAACTGGGAGCCGACCTGGATGCCATCGAGCGGTCTCGCCACTGGGCGATGACGCCGTTCGGCTGATCCGGAACGCGAGGCCCGACGTCAAGGCCGCATCGGGCCGAACCCCGCTGCCGATGGCGCGAACAGCCCGCAGCGGCGGCACAGCCGGAACAGCGACGGGCCGCGCCAGGACAGCAGGATCATCGGCGCGAAGCTGCCGCCGCCGATCACCGAGCGCAGCGCCAGCGCCCGCTCCAGCGGCAAGTGCGCGGCGAGCCACAGGTAGAGCAGCGCCTTGAGAAGGAAGTAGCCGGCCCAGACCAGCGTGAAGGTGCGGAAGAACGCGCGCAGATCGGTCCGCTCGGCCCCGTATGGCGCGCCGTTCCAGCGTTCCGCGACCTCCTGCACCACCGACCTGCGGCCGAACGCGCCGCACGGGAACACGGCGGCCGTCAGGAGGTTGGTGGCGACCGCCTCGTAGCGGACCAGGACCGGCGTGGCGGCCGACAGGTCGATCGCGCCGCCCGCCAGCGCCAGGGCGTTGGACAGGATCCAGACCCGTGTCACCGGCCGACGCCGAATGAGGCGGCGGATGCCATCCACCAGCACGAACAGGAGCGTCACGGCGATCGCGGTCCTGAGCCCGGCGACCCGCAACGCGATGGAGAACGCGAGCAGGCCGCCGAGCTCCTCCGCGACCCCGATCCAGGCCCCCGCGGCCCGGCTCATGCCATCACCCGTCGCGTCACCGGCCAGGGCGGCATGCCTTTCCTTCCGTCAGGGACGACGTCTGTCGGGATGGGTGCCAGGGCACGATGAAATTCTCTCCTTCTTATGACTGTTGCGGTGCGACATGGCAGCCTAGGTATGCGTCCGACGCAAAACGCCGCTGCGGTGGAGATGAACCCTGACTGACGTGTCCTTCCGCCCCGCCACACCGGCCTGCGCATGAGCCAGTTCTGGCTGCTGCGCCCGCGTGGTCCGCTTGCGCACGCCGGCTTCGTGTCCATCCTGGTCGACGTGGGCGTGATGATGCTGATCATCGGTCCCACCACCCTTCTGCTGATGTGGTGCATGTGGCGCTACCATCACTCGAGCCGGAAGGGCCCCTACACCCCGAGCTGGACGAACTCGCTGTCGATCGAGATCGTATCCTGGGGCTTCCCGCTGGCGATCGTGGCGTTCCTGAGCTTTTACGCCTATCGCAGCACCTATGCGGTGGACCCGTTCAACCCCAGTCTTCTGGCCGCCGGGCGCGGTTCCGAGGGCCCCGTGGGCGCGCCGATCGACATCGACGTGATCACCACCGACTGGCAATGGCTGTTCATCTACCCTGATCGCCACGTCGCCTCCGCGAACGAGCTGGTGGTGCCGGTGCACACGCCGGTGCGGTTCCGCCTGACCTCGGCCACGGTGCCGAACGACATCTACATCCCGCAGCTGGTGGGCGAGATCGACATCATGCCCGGCATGCTGACCCGGCAGGGATTGATGGCCAATCAGGTCGGCACCTTCGAGGGTTTCGCCGCCGACTACAGCGGCCCCGGCTTCTCGTGGATGCAGTTCAAGACCCGGGTCCTGCCGCGTGCGGACTTCGACCGGTGGGTGGGCGACGTGGGGCAGTCGCCGATCCATCTCGACCAGGCCACCTTCGACACCTTCGCCCAGCCCACCATCAACACCCAGGGCAAGACGATCCACTTCTCCCAGGTCGAGGACGGGATGCTGCGTCACGTCCTCCAGAACGTCATGGCGGGGAAGGATTACCCGACGCCGCCGGACTTCACCGAGAAGAAGTCCGCCTACGACAACGGACGCCGACAGAAGGAAACCGTCGGCCCATCATACAACCCGCATGGGGCATCGAACTGATGGTTGACTTGAGAGGCCCCTGGAACCCATGGACGGGCCGGCTGACGCTGTCGGAGATCCCGTTCGACAGCCCGGTGGTGTTCGCCGCCTTCATCTTCGCGGCCATGCTCGCCGTCATCATCCTGGCCACGATCACCTACTACCGGTTTTGGGGCACGCTGTGGCGCGACTGGTTGACCAGCGTCGACCACAAGCGCATCGGCATCATGTACCTGATCGTGGGCGTGGTGCTGCTGTTCCGCGGCTTCGTCGACGCGATCATGATGCGCACGCAGCAGGTGATGGCTGCCGGCCCCAGCTCGCCCGGCTTCCTGGGCGCCGAGCACGGCTACCTGCCGCCCTACCACTACGACCAGGTATACGGCTCGCACGGCACCATCATGCTGATCTTCGCGGCCACCCCGATCCTGGCCGGGTTCATGAACTACCTGCTGCCTCTGCAGATCGGCGCCCGCGACATGGCGTTCCCCTACCTGAATTCGCTGGCGCTGTGGATGACCACGGTGGGTGCCGGCCTGGTCATGCTGTCCCTGTTCGTGGGCGATTTCAGCCAGGCCGGCTGGGTGGGCCTGACCCCGCTCACCGAGATGAACTACAGCCCCGACGTCGGTGTCGATTACTGGGCATGGGCGATCGAGATCGGCAGCATCGGGACCACGCTGGGTGCGGTGAACATCATCGCCACCATCATCAAGATGCGCGCCCCCGGCATGCGCTGGATGCGCCTGCCGATCTTCACCTGGACCGCGCTCACCACCAACGTGATCGGGCTCACCGCCTTCCCGGTGCTGGGCGTCGCCGTCGGCCTGTTGCTGCTCGACCGCTACATCGGCACCCACTTCTTCACGACCGGGTTCGGCGGCAACTTCATGCTCTACACCGACCTGTTCTGGATCTGGGGCCA
>CAXUBN010000030.1:0-13254 GCA_964249255.1 uncultured Acetobacteraceae bacterium
CCCAAGGGCGGCGTGGATCGCGAGGCAAGGTGCGGGGACCGCGTCGGTGGCCGCGAGCGCGCCCCGCGCCGCGAGCGCGACGCGGCCGACTGAACGGCGGGCGCTGCGGCCGATCCGGCGGAGCGTCGCTACTGGCCGCGCTTCCCAGGACCCGCCGCACGCTCTACGGATGAACGCAAGGCCGGATCGGATCGCGCAAAAGGCGCGGTCCGGTCCCAACGGCCCTGGGGCGGCGGCGACAGGCGATGAAGACGATCAACGCGATCCGGATGGGCGGCGGCGAGATCCTGCCGTTGATCGAGGGCGGCAAGGGCGTGTCGGTCTCCACCGGGATCTGTTCCGGCCATTGGGCGGCGGCCGGAGGTGCCGGCACCATCAGCGTGGTGAACGCCGACAGCTACGACGAGAACGGCCGCGTGGTGCCGCAGCTCTACACCGGACGCACCCGGCGCGACCGGCACGAGGAGATGGTGGAGTTCGCCATCGCCGGCGGCATCACCCAGGCCCGCCAGGCCCATGAGCTGGCCGCCGGGCAGGGCAGGCTCCACGCCAACATCCTGTGGGAGATGGGCGCAGCCGAGCGCGTCATCACCGGCGTGCTGGAGGGTGCCCGCGGGCTGATCCAGGGGCTGACCTGCGGCGCCGGCATGCCGTATCGGCTGTCCGAGATCGCAGCCCGGTTCGGCATCCATTACTACCCAATCGTGTCCTCGGCGCGTGCCTTCAACGCGCTGTGGCGCCGCGCCTACTCCAAGACCGCCGAGCTGCTGGGCGGCGTGGTGTACGAGGACCCATGGCTGGCCGGCGGCCACAACGGCCTGTCCAACGGCGAGCACCCGGAGCGGCCGGAGGCGCCGCTGCCGCGGGTGCTGGAGCTGCGCCGCACCATGCGGCTGTTCGGCCTGGGCGACACCCCGATCATCATGGCGGGCGGCGTGTGGTGGCTGGAGGACTGGGAGGACTGGATCGATAACCCCGACCTGGGCCCGATCGCGTTCCAGTTCGGCACCCGCCCGCTGCTGACCCGGGAAAGCCCGATCCCCGAGGCGTGGAAGCGGCGGCTGATGGCGCTGCGCCGCGGCGACATCTTCCTCAACCGCTTCAGCCCGACCGGCTTCTACTCGTCGGCCGTGCGCAACCACTTCCTGGAGGAGCTGCGGGAGCGCAGCGAGCGGCAGGTGGCGTTCAGCCCGGAGCCGGTCGGCGACCACGTGGCGCCGTACTACATCAGCGGCCGCCGTCTCGTGTACCTGACCGAGCCCGACCTAGCCCGCGTGCGCGTCTGGGAGGCGGACGGCTTCTCGGAAGCGTTGCGCACCCCGGACTCGACGCTGGTGTTCGACACGCGGGCCGCCGCCGCCCAGATCAACGCCGACCAGACCGCCTGCATGGGCTGCCTGTCGGAATGCCGGTTCTCGAGCTGGAGCCAGCGCGCGCCGGCCTACAGCAACGGCCACAAGGCCGATCCGCGCTCGTTCTGCATCCAGAAGACGCTGCAGTCGATCAGCCACGCGGCCGATGACGACGTGGACGCCACCGAGCGCAACCTGATGTTCAGCGGCCACAACGCCTACCGCTTCGCGTCCGACCCGTTCTACTCGAACAACTTCGTGCCGACGGTGAAGCAGCTGGTGGAGCGCATCCTCACCGGACGCTAGGTCGCCGCCGGCAACCGGTCCGGAGGGAACCAGTCCGGCCCCGGCCGGAGGTCCTCCACAGGCCCTTCCACGCCCCCCTGGGCCCGCGGCAGGGCCATCGCCGCCAGCTCGGCCGCCATGCGGGCGAGCGGCGCCCGCCAGTCGAACGAACGCGACGGGCTGAAGACGCGGATGCCGTCGTGGCATGCGGTTGCGCGGCGGCCGTGATCGCAGGGCGCCAGCAGCCAGACCGGACAGCCGAGCGCCAGCGCCAGGCGCGCCGTCGCGAGGTCGAGGGTGATGACCAGGTCCGGCGGCGCGACGGGCACGACCCCCGCCGGCCGCGCCAGCTCGCCCTGCCGCAGGCTGTGGAAGGCGACCTCGCGCACCGCCTCGATCAGCGAGGCCAACCGCGGGTCGTCCCGCCACGGCCATGACCCCTCCGCCCGGACAAGCCCGACCCGCAGGACGGGTGCTGCGCCGCGTCCGCCGTCGTTCGCCGCCCGCCATGTCCGCCGGCCCCGCGACGGGACATGATCGGCAGCCTGACCGGCACACGTGGCGAGAACGACGTTCATGCCGCCAGTCTGGAGCGGAAGGGTTGAGGCTTCGTGAAGCGCCGCCGAAGCCGATCGGGACCTTGGGGACTGCTGGATCGGGATCCGCCCCTGCCGGCTCGCCGACGAGCCCAGCCCGTCGGTCGGGATGACACGGGGATCGCCATGACGAACACTGCCGGTCCCCTGTCAACGGTCTAGGCGCCATGTCCGCATCTCCCGTCGTCCGCCGCCCGCTGGTCCTGGCATCCGTCATCGCCGCCATGTTCATGATCGCGATCGAGGCCACCATCGTCTCGACCGCCATGCCGCAGATCGCGGCCCGGCTCGGCGACCTGCACCTCTACGCCTGGGTGTTCTCGTCCTTCCTGCTGGCCCAGACGGCGACCACCGTGGTGTTCGGCAAGCTCGCCGACCTGTATGGCCGCAAGCCGGTATTGCTGGCCGGGATCGCGGTGTTCCTTGTCGGCTCGACCCTGTGCGGCCTCGCCTGGTCCATGCCGTCGCTGATCCTGTTCCGCCTGCTGCAGGGCGTGGGCGCGGGCGCCGTCCAGCCGATCTCGATCACCGTGGTCGGCGACCTCTACTCGGTCCAGGAGCGGGCGCGGATCCAGGGCTGGATGGCCAGCGTGTGGGGCATCTCATCGGTCCTGGGACCCTTGGCGGGCGGGCTGATCATCCGGCACCTGAGCTGGAGCTGGATCTTCTGGATCAACCTGCCGGTCGGGCTTGCGGCCGCCGCGGGCCTCGTCGCCTTCCTGCGGGAGGACGTGGCGAGCCGGGTCCGCAGCCTGGACGTGGCGGGCGCCGCCCTGTTCATGGTGGCGATCGCGGCGCTGATGCTGGCCATCACGGGGGCCGGCACCGCCGGTGGCGGTCGGACGGCGTTCTGGGGCGGCGGCATCTTCGTGCTCGGCGCGGCGTCGTTCGTCTGGCAGGAGCGGCGGGCCCGCGACCCGATGCTGGCCTTGTCGCTATGGGGACGACGCCCGATCGCCACGACCAACGCCACGACCCTGCTCAGCGGCATGGCGATCATCGGCCTGACCACCTTCCTGCCCATGTTCGTCCAGGGCGTGATGGGCCGCTCCGCGCTGGTCGCGGGGTTTACGCTGACCGCCATGGTGCTGGGCTGGCCGATCGGCGCCACGGTGGCCGCGCGCAGCTTCGGCCGCTTCGGCCTGCGCGCCACCCTTGTGTTCGGCGCGGCCCTGCTTCCGGTCGGGGCGCTGGCCTTTCCGTTGCTGACGCCGGGCACGACGCCGGCGGTGGCGGGCGGCGGTTCGCTGGTCATGGGCTTCGGGATGGGGTTCCTCAGCACCGCCTCCATCGTGCTGATCCAGGACAGCGTCGGCTGGGCCGAGCGCGGATCGGCCACCGCATCCAACATCTTCTCGCGCAACCTCGGCAGCACGCTCGGCGCCACCGTGCTGGGCGGCGTGCTGAACCTCGGCCTCGCCCGCCACGGCACGAACGACACGGCCGAATTCGACGCCATCCGGCAACTGCTCGACCACCCCGACCGCCTCGTGGGCGGCGGCGCCGTCCGCGCCGTGCTGGAACAGTCGCTGCACCTCACCTTCTGGGCGGTCTTCGCGATGACCGTGCTGACCCTGCTGCTCGCCACGCAGGTGCCGGCGAGGGCGAGGCAGGCCGTGCCGGAACCGGTCGTCAAGTAGGCATTGACGTCGCCCCTGGCCTCCAATCCGGTCCGGGACCTCAGGGGCGGGGCAGGCAGGCCTCGCGGAACCGCGCGAAGGCCCGCGCGCGATGACTCAGCGCGTTCTTCTCGGACTCCAGCATCTCGGCGAAGGAGCGCGCGTCGCCGGTGGGCACGAACACCGGGTCGTAGCCGTGGCCGCCGCTGCCGCGGGGCGGCCACACGAACCGGCCGTCGATGCGTCCCTCGAACAGCGCGTCGGTCCCGTCCGGCAGCGCCAGGCACAGCACCGCCACGAAGTGTGCCGCCGGATCGGCCTCCAGCGCGGCGCCGCCCTCCTCGTGCACGCGCCGCATCGCGCCCGCGAAGTCGCGTCCGCTTCCCCCCGGCGATTCGGCCCAGCGCGCCGAACGGATGCCGGGCCGCCCGTCCAGCGCGGCCACGCAGAAGCCGGAATCGTCGGCCAGCGCCGGCAGCCCGGCGGCCTTGGCCGCCGCGTGCGCCTTCAGCCGGGCGTTGCCGGCGAAGCTGTCCGCGGTCTCGTCCGGCTCCGGCAGCCCGAGCGAGGCGGCCGACACCGGCACCACGCCGGTCGGCTCCAGCAGCGCCTCGAACTCGGCGATCTTGCCCCGGTTGTGGCTGGCCAGCAGCAGCCGGTCGCCGCGCGACAGGGCGATGGACGGGGTGGTGGTCATGGCGCGACCGCTCCGCTGGTGGTGGCGAGGGCGGCGTCCAGGGCAGCGTCCAGGGCAGCGTTCTGGGCGCCGAACAACCCGTCCGCGCCGTGGCGGGCCAGGCGCAGCAGAACCGCGAACTGCGGCTCGGAGAATGGTGCCGCCTCCGCGGTGGCCTGGATCTCCACAAGGCCGCCGTCACCCGCCAGCACGAAGTTGGCGTCCGCCGACGCCGCGGAGTCCTCGGCGTAGTCGAGGTCGAGCACGGCGCCCGCCGCCTCCGTCAGGCCGCAGGATACCGCCGCGACCTGCCGCCGGATCGGCATCGCCGCGATCACGCGGTGGCGCACCAGCCGCGCGAACGCCAGGTGCAGTGCCACCCAGGCGCCGGTGATGGCGGCGCAGCGGGTGCCGCCGTCGGCGTTGAGCACGTCGCAGTCCACCGTGACGGCGATCTCGCCCATCAGGCGCCGGTCGGTGGCGGCGCGCAGGCTGCGGCCGATCAGGCGCTGGATCTCCTGCGTCCGGCCGGATTGCCGGCCCCGCGCGGCCTCGCGCTCGCCGCGCCGGTGCGTGGCGCGCGGCAGCATGCCGTACTCGGCGGTGATCCAGCCCACGCCCTTGCCGCGCAGGAAGGACGGCACGCGCCCCTCGACGCTGGCCGCGCACAGCACCTCGGTGCCGCCGATCCGGATCAGCGCCGAGCCCTCGGCGTGATGCGATACGCCCGGCTCGATGCTGACGGATCGGAGGGCGTCGGGGGCGCGGCCTGATGGGCGCATGGCGGGTGGTCCTCGGTGGTGCCGGCAGATAACCCGACATCCCGCCGAATGCCACCGCACGGCACCGCGATGCCGCTCCCGCGCCCCCATGCCGCCCGCCGGAGCCGAACGCGTGCAAAGGCAACCGGGCAGGCGGGAAAAGGCCTCCGCCGTCGGCACTGAAGCCGCGCTAGGCCGGTGAGGCGGGCGTCGTGGTTCCAGTGGGCAAACCAGGAGCTTGTGTCAGACCCTCCCGCAGCGTTCCCGCCCGGACCGCCGCGATCACGACCGGCTCCGGCACGATGCGGATCCTGGCGGCACTGCAGACCGGCCTTGACCATCGATGTCATAATAGCTAGTTCTGTCACACTGACATTTTGTCCACAGAAATGGCATCGGAGGGTCAACCGCATGGGTGCGCATGATGCCGTCCCGTGGCGTCGCTCGAACGAGCCAGACGGCCAAACCGCATCGGAGCTCGGCCGATCATCGCCATCCCGGGTGGCCACCAGCTGGTCACGCGGCCTCACATGAGGCCCACCCTTGGATCGCGGACGGACCCGACTCTCCGGGTGGGGCCGGACGCTCAGGTGAACGACCATCGGACTCGCGTCGGGCTGGACAAGCGCCTGCGGATGCGCGCCCGGCTGGTCTCGGCGATCATGGAGCTCTGGCCGGACCGTGGCGAACGGGGCGGCGTCGTGATCGACGACGTCATCAAGGCCGCCGCCGTGTCGCGCGGCACCTTCTACAAGTACTTCGCCTCGTTGGACGAGGCGCTCGACGCGATCGGCCGCCAGCATGCGGACGAGATGACGGTCGGCATCATGCCGGTCTATGACGGCCTGACCAGCCCGCTCGATCGGACCGCGACGGGGCTGCAGCTGTTCCTGTGGCGTGGCGCGTTCGATCCCGTCTGGGCACGGTTCGTGTCCCGGGGCGACCACCTGTTCCATGACGCCGAGTTGCTGGCCAACGTCATGGTCGACCTCGACAACGGCCGCGCGGCCGGGATCTACCGTTTCGAGTCGATCGAGATCGCGGCGAACTTCGTCATCGGATCGACCATGGGCGGCGTGAGCCGCTTCATCGGCGGCAAGGTGCAGCCGATCCTGGTGTTCGAGCTGGTCCGGATGGTCCTGCTCGGGCTGGGGGTGGCGGACGATGCGGCACGCGACGCGATCGCCAGAACCTACCGGCACCTGACCGTTCAGGCGCCGCTGGCGCTCGCCTGGTGGCACGAAGCCTCGAACGCGTTGCCAACGGCCGCATCGGTGGGGACCGACCGGTAGATCAAGGGGCGATCGCGGATCGCTGGACAAAAACTGGAACGGCGTCCGCAAGCGGCGCCGAAATCATAAGGGAGATCGACGATGAACAAGATGATTGATCGCAGCCAGCTGGTTCCGGGACCGATGGTGGTGGAACGCCCGGACGGGCCAAGGCTGCTCCGTCCGGTGACGCAGACCGGCGCCGTCGACGTCAGCGCGATCGCAGACCTTCCGCCGACACAGCTGCGCGCGGCGCTGCTCGACCGCGTTCGCGAGATCAGCCCGATCCTGGAGCGGAATGCGCCGGAGACCGAGGCCAACCGGCGCGTGGTCGACGAGAACATCGAGGCGCTGCGCGAGGCCGGCATCTTCAAGATCATGGTGCCGCGCCGCTTCGGTGGCCTGCAGACCGATATCCGCACCAAGATCGAGGTGTCGCGCGAGGTCGGCAAGGCCTGCGGATCCACCGCCTGGGTCACCACCCTGATGAACGTCTGCTCCTGGTTCACGGGCCTGGCCCCGGCACAGGCGCAGGAGGACATCTGGGGCTCCAATCCGGATGCGCGGATCGCCGGCGTGTTCAACGCCAGTTCCACCAGCCGCAAGGTCGCGGGCGGGTTCCGCGTGACCGGGAAGTGGGCCTGGTCCAGCGGCTGCCTCCACGCCGACTGGGCCATGCTCGGCATCCCGGTGGTCGACGGGGACGGCAACAAGACCGACGAGGCGCTGGCCTTCATCCCGATGTCGGAGCTGACGATCGAGGAAACCTGGTTCACCGCCGGGATGAGGGGGTCGGGCAGCAACACCACCGTCGCCGAGGACGTGTTCGTGCCCGAGCACCGGATGATGTCGGTTTCGGCGATCATGGCCGGCAATCCGCCGACCCCCTACTCGGACGAGACGCTGTATCGGGCCGCCTTCATCCCGGTGGCGGCGCTCATCCTCGCCGGCCCGCAGCTGGGCCTGTGCAGCCGGGCGCTCGAGTACGTGATCGAGATGGCGCCGAAGCGGCGCATCGCCTACACGCACTATCAGAAGCAGACCGAGTCGCCGAGCTTCCAGCTGGCGATGGCCAGGGCGTCGACCCTCGTCGACACGGCGCACCTGTTCGCCTACCGGGCCGCGGACGCGATCGACGCCGCCGCCCATGAGGATCGCTTCCCCAGCTACCTGGAGCGCGCACGCATACGGATGGATGTCGGGATCGCCGCGACCAACGCGCGGGACGCGATCGACGTCCTCATGTCGGCGCACGGGGCGTCGTCCTTCGCCGACTTCAATCCGCTGCAGCGGATCTGGCGCGACTGCGAGACCTGCAGTCGTCATGCGGTGATATCGCCGGACATCAGCGCGGAGGTGTATGGCCGGGCGCTTCTCGGGATCGAGGAGGGCGTGACGGCGCTGGTCTGACGTCGTTCGACGCATTCGGATCCCGGCGTAGCGGCCGGGTCCCATGCAACGACGATCCTCAGGACCCCGCCGTCTGCCGATGTCTTCGGACCGATCTCCACACGGTTCGAAGCCGATCGTGGTCGAGGCGCCCGATCAAGGGCCGACTTCCCATCCTCATCTATTGGGAACGGCAAGTCGTAATGTCAGGTCTTGGACTCGCCGGCGGCGCATGAGCACCAGATCAGCCGTGCCAACACCGCGCGCCTGCCGCCGCGTCGAGCTTACCCAGGAGTGATCGCGTAGGACAGGAGTACCTTCGACATCTTGCCCGCACCTTATCGACGAGGCGAGGGTGATCGGGGACAGTTGTAACGATACCAGGCGATGCTTTTCGATGCATCGGATAGATCTTTACTGAGTCAGAAGGCTGCTCAAGCAGCCCTTACGGGATGGAAACGATGAAGATCATGGATGTTGCCGTTGCCGGCAGGGGCCGGCTCGTCGAGACGGATCGAGACTGGCTTGCCGTGGGCGCATCGTCGTGCGGCCTGCTGTTCTCGATCGGAACGCTGTCCGTCTACACCTTCGGGGTGTTCGTGCGCCCGCTGGTCGCCGAGTTCCACTGGAGCCGCACGGGGCTGTTCGCCAGCCTGGCCATCCTGCAGTACGTCCTGGCCTTGTCGTCGCCGCTCTGGGGCATCCTGGCCGACCGCTTCGGGCCGCGCGCGATCCTGCTGCCCTCGATCGCCCTGCTGGCCGCCCTGATCGCGTCGCTGGCCTTCCTCACGCCGCACCTCTGGCATCTCTACCTCATCTTCACGCTCATCCCGCTGCTCGCCGGGGGTGCGACGCCGCTCGGCTACTCGTCGGCGCTGGTCCAGCTGTTCCAGCGTCGCCTCGGCCTGTCGCTGGGTCTCGCCCTGACCGGCGTAGGCTTCGGTGCGCTGATCCTCCCGCCGGTCACGCAGAACCTGGTGGAAGCGTTCGGCTGGCGCGGCGCATACGCCGTCCTCGGCGCCCTGACGCTCGTCATCGGCATCCCCGCCGCGCTGGTCGCGGGCCGAAACGTGTCCCGCGCCGGCGCGCGATCTCCGGGCCGGCAGTCCGACGCGATCCTGCCCCTGCTGCGGAGCCGCATCTTCCTGACCATGTGCGCGGTGTTCCTGCTGCTGGGCATGATCAGCGTCGGCACCCTGTCCCACCTCGTGCCGATGATGATCGATCGCGGCCTCGCCCCCCGGGCCGCCGCGCGGATGGCCGCCGTGGCCGGCCTGGCGACCCTGATCGGTCGCGGCGGCATCGGCTGGCTGCTGGACCGCGTTCCGACCGCCCTCGTCATCGCGACCATATCCCTGCTCACCGCCGTGTCCCTCCTGCTGCTCGGCTACGGGAGCGGCGGCACGCTCTACCTGGCCGCGTTCCTGCTCGGCGGCGCGATCGGCGCGGAGATCGACTTCATCGCCTTCCTGACCGGACGTCACTTCCCGCCGGCGACGTTCGGACGCGTCTACGGCTACGCCTTCGGGGTCTACATGATCGGCGCGGGAAGCGGGCCGCTGGCCCTCGCGATCGCCTTCGATCACGCCGGCGGATACGGCCCGGCCCTCTCGATCTTCGCCGCCTTCGGCCTCCTCGCCGCCGGCGCCGCCCTGCTCATCCCGCGCCGCGGCACCCCGCGCCGCGCCCTGCTTCCGGCCTGATCGCCGGACGCGCCAATCTTCGGAGGGCCAACGCCCATGCAGCTCAGCCACGAGGGACGCGTCGCCATCATCACCGGCGCGGGCCAGGGGATCGGACGGGAAGCCGCGCTGCGGTTCGCCGACCGCGGCGCCACCGTCGTCCTGGTCGACCAGTCGCCGCCGACGGAGACCGCATCGATGCTCGGCGGCGACGTGCTCTGCGTCGTCGGGGACGTTTCGCGATCCGCCACCTGGAACGAGGTCGCCGAGGCCGTGATGACCCGACACGGCCACGCCGACATCGTGATCAACAACGCCGGCATCTATCCCTTCGCCGGCATCGACGAGCTGACCGAGGAGCTCTGGCACAAGACGATCGCGGTCAACCTCACCGCGCACTTCCATTCGGCGAAGGCCTTCGTGCCGATCATGCGGCGCCGGCGCTGGGGACGGTTCGTCAACGTGTCCTCGAACTCCATCGCCTCCTGCTACCCGGGCCTGAGCCACTACATGGCGAGCAAGATGGGCGTGCTCGGCTTCGTGCGGGGACTCGCGAACGACGTCGCGTCGGACAACATCACCGTCAACGCGATCATCCCCGCCCTCACCAACACGCCCGGCCAGGCCGGCACCCCGACCGCGTTGATCGAGGAGTTCGTGCGGCTCCAGGCCATCAAGCGCTTCGCCGAGCCTGCCGACATCGTCGGCCCCATGCTCTTCCTGAGCTCGGACGACGCCGCCTTCGTCACCGGCCAGGCCCTCGTCGCCGACGGCGGCCTCTACAAGATCTCCTGACGACCTGAGGATCTCCCATGGACGCGGTCATGAACGACGATTCCGGGCGGCCCCGCCTGCACCAGGACACCTACGGTCACTTCATCGGCGGCCAGTGGGTCGAGGGCGCGTCCGGCCGGCTGATCACGCTGCTCAACCCCGCGACCGGCGCCGAACTCGCCGCGATCCAGGCCGGCGACGCGACGGATGCCAAACGCGCCGTGGATGCGGCCTACGCCGCCTTCCCGGCCTGGTCGAGGACCGGTCCCGGCGAGCGCCAGGCGATCCTCAACGAGATGGCGAGGCGCCTCCGGGCGCGGGTCAACGACTACGCGATGCTGGAGACGGTCAACAACGGCAAGCCCATCAGCGAGTCGCTCCACTTCGACATGCCGATCGCGATCGACCAGTTCATGCTGTTCTCCGGCACCCCGTGGTCGATCGAGGGCAGGACGGCGAGTCATCCCGGCCGGATCGGCATCGTCCACCGCGAGCCGCTGGGCGTCGTGGCACAGATCATCCCGTGGAACGTCCCCATGGTGATGATGGCGGCCAAGCTGGCGCCCGCACTCGCCGCCGGCAACACCGTGGTGCTGAAGCCGTCCGAGATCGTCTGCCTGTCGGTCCTGGAGTTCTTCCGAGAGATGGCCGACCTCCTTCCCCCCGGCGTCATCAACCTCGTGACCGGCTACGGACAGGACGTCGGGGAAGCGCTGGTCACGGACAGCCGGGTCCGCAAGGTCGCCTTCACCGGTTCGCGCGAGACGGCCCGCAAGCTCATCCAGTACGCGTCGGTGAACATCATACCGCAGACCATGGAGCTCGGCGGCAAGTCCGCGGCGATCATCTGCGACGATGCCGACATCGAGTCGGCCGCCGAGGGTGCCGCGATGTCGGTCGTGCTCAACAAGGGCGAGGTGTGCCTGTCCGGCTCGCGGACGTTCGTGCACGACAGGGTCTACGACCGCTTCCTCGACCGCTTCTCGGCGATCCTCGACGGCATCCGCATCGGCGATCCGACCGACGCGCGCACCCAGCTGGGCGCGCAGGCGTCGCGCGCCCAGTTCGAGAAGATCCTGGGCTACCTCGATCTCGGCCCGCAGGAGGGGGCCCGCGCGCTGCGCGGCGGCCATCGCGCGAGCGGGGAGGGCCTCGACGCCGGGTTCTTCATCCAGCCGACGATCTTCGTGGACGTGAAGGACACCATGCGCATCGCCCGCGAGGAGATCTTCGGGCCGGTCGCGAGCGTGATGCGCTGGTCGGACGAGGAGGACGTCATCCGTCGCGCCAACGACTCCGACTACGGGCTCGCCGGCGGGATCTGGACGCGCGACCTCACGCGGGCGCATCGCATGTCGCAGGCGATGGAGACCGGCACGGTCTGGATCAACGGCTACTACAACGTCATGACCGGACAGCCGTTCGGCGGCTACAAGCAGAGCGGCTTCGGCCGCGAGTTCGCGCACGAGGTGCTCGAGCACTACACCCACACCAAGAGCGTGATCATCAACATGAACGAGGGTCCGCTCGGCATGTTCCGTTAGGCGGCGAACGTTTCGGACGCCGCCATGTGCGCGCCGCGATCGCGGCCGGATCCGTGTGCCGTCCGGACGTTGACGCTTGAGCCAGGTCGGGAACGTCCGGTCGACGCCCTGGCCTTCTTCCCGCCGATCGCCGGGACGCGTCCGACGACGTCGTCTCGCCGGAATGGCGGGCAACCAAATCAAGGGAGGACATGTTGAAGATCATCTGCGTCGAGGAGCACGTCATCGATCCGGACATCGGCCGGGCGACCATGGCATCGCTGTTCCAGCGGGCCCCCTACATCAAGGATTGGGGCTACATCTCCGGTGGCGGTACCGATTTCGAGGAGCCGCCGCCGGCCTTCTCACGGGACAACCGCCCCTATCCCCGCTTCAGGACCGCGGCCGACCTGGCGTTCGACAGCGGCGAGGCGCGCATCGCCGAGATGGACCGGCATGGCATCGACATGCAGGTCCTGTCCTACAGCAATCCGACGCAGCTCGCCCCCGCCGGCGAGGCGGTCGAGCTCGCCAGGACGGCCAACGACCGCCTGGCGCGGGCGATGCGGGCCAACCCCACCCGCTTCGGCGGGTTCTGCACGCTGCCGTGGCAACATCCGCGGGACGCGGCGGACGAACTGGACCGCGCCGTCAACGAGCTCGGTTTCGTCGGTACGCTGCTGGTCGGCAGTCCCGGGGATACCTTCCTCGACGATCCGCGCTACGAGCCCGTGTTGGCCAAGCTCGATGAGCTGAAGGTGCCCATCTACGGGCATCCCGGCACGCCGATGCCCCAGGTGCAGTCGACCTACTACGGTGGCCTCGGGGCGGTGATCAGCGCCAGGCTGTCGGCGTTCGGCTGGGGTTGGCACAACGAGGCCGGGATCCAGGTCATCCGCATGATCCTGTCGGGCCTGTTCGAGAAGTTCCCGAACCTGCAGGTCATCAGCGGCCACTGGGGCGAGATGGTTCCCTTCTATCTCCAGCGCATGGAGGACATGATGCCCGTCGACGCGACGTCGCTGTCGCGGACGATCACCGACACCTACAAGGCCCACGTCTGGGTCACCCCGAGCGGCATGCTCAACGCGCCGCACTTCGACTTCATTCGCACGGTGCTGGGAACAGACCGGATCATCTACTCGGTCGACTACCCCTACCTGAGCAACACCGGATCGCGGGAGTTCCTCGAGAACCTGCCGATCGGCCAGGACGAAAGGGAAGGGATCGCCTACCGCAATGCGGAGGCGTTGTTCTCCCGCGCGCGGTAACGCCTCGGTCGTCCCGACCTCCCCCACCCGCGTGGCGGGGTGCGGGGGGGTGCGG
>CAXUBN010000031.1:0-3629 GCA_964249255.1 uncultured Acetobacteraceae bacterium
TGCTTCTCGTGAGCGTTTCTCGCCGGCGGCGGCACCGTCCACCGGATCGGGACCCGGCGCAACAACGGGCATGAACCGCTCCCGGAACCTTCGCGGCCCTGCGCTTTTCTACCCATCGTCGAGGAGTGGATGATGGACCAGGACCAGCGCGACAAACTGTGGGCGATGATGAAGTCGACCAGGATCGCCATGCTGACCACGCAGTACGATGGGCACCTGCGGGCGCGCCCGATGGCGGCGAGCCAGACGACGTTCGACGGCACCCTGTGGTTCTTCACGCGCGAGCATGCGCCAAAGGTGGACGAGGTGCAGTCGGAGCATCAGGTCGGCGTGACCTACGCCGACCCGGGATCGCAGAACTACGTGTCGTTCTCGGGCAGCGCCACCCTGGTGCGCGACCGGGCCACCCTGGACGCGCATTGGAGCGAGATCCTGACCACCTGGTTCCCCAAGGGAAAGGATGATCCGGAGCTGGCGCTGCTGCGGGTGGACGTGACCGGGGCGGAGTACTGGGATGCGCCGAACTCCACCCTCCTGCATGCCTACGGCTACGTGAAGGCGAAGCTCACCGGGATGGCACCGAAGGGCGGCGACAACGAGAAGATCAGCGTCGGCTAGGCTCGCCGCCGGCGCCGCCCGGCGCCAGCCGCAGCTCCGGTGGGAGCGGCGCTGCGAGCGGGGGCGGCGGGGTCAGGACCGGCGGCGGCAACGTGTCCCCCGCCGGCGCGTCATCGCCCTTGATCACCGCGACCGGCACCACGGCCGGCCAGGGCAGCAACCTCGGGACCGTCACCCTGTGCGCCCAGGCAGGCATCGTCACGATGGATATCCGGTGCAGGCCGGCATACAGCGCCACCTGCGCCAGCACGGCGATCGCGATGCCCAGAACGCGCGGCCAGACCACCAAGGGTTGCGGCGCTGGCGTGGCGCCGCCCGGCACCCAATCCGACTTCGGGGGCGGGGGCGCCTTGGGATCCACTGGCGCCAGCGCCGCCCGTTGATCGGCCTTGTGCCGGTCTGGGCTCCAGCGCGGGTAAAGCGGGGTCTTCGGCGCCGCCTGGGCCAGTGTCAGGCAGCCTTCTTCGTCAGCAGGTCGAGCGCGATCATGGTCTCGGCGATCTGAACCGCGTTCAATGCCGCACCCTTGCGCAGGTTGTCGGACACGCACCAGAACGCCAGACCATTCGGCACCGTCGGGTCGATCCGCAGCCGGCTGACGTAGCTGGCGTCCTCGCCCACGCATTCGATCGGCGTGACGTAGCCGCCGTCCTCGCGGCGGTCGTGAAGGATCACGCCGGGCGCCTCGCGCAGGGCCTCGCGCGCCTGCTCCAGGTCCACGGGCTCCTCGAACTCGACCACCACCGCCTCGGAATGGCCAACGAACACCGGCACGCGGACGCAGGTCGCCACCACCCGGATGTCGCCGCCCATGATCTTGGCGGTCTCCACCGACATCTTCCATTCCTCCTTGGTGAACCCGTCGTCCATGAAGCGGTCGATGTGCGGGATCAGGTTGAAGGCGATCGTCTTGGTGAACTGCTCGGCCGTGGGCGGATCGCCGACGAACGAGCCGCGGGTCTGGGCGAACAGCTCGTCCATGCCCTCCTTGCCGGCGCCGGACACGGCCTGGTAGGTCGAGACCACCACGCGGCGCACCGTGAACAGGTCGTGCAGCGGCTTCAGTGCCACCACCATCTGGATCGTCGAGCAGTTCGGGTTGGCGACGATGCGGCGCCGCCGGTGCCGCGCCAGCGCCTCGGGATTCACCTCGGGCACCACCAGCGGCACGTCCGGATCCATGCGAAACTGGCTGGTATTGTCGATCACGACGCAGCCCGCCGCCGCCGCCCGCGGCGCGTGCACCGCCGAGATCGCCGCCCCCGCGCTGAACAGCGCGATGTCCCAGCCGGCGAAGTCGAACGTGTCGAGGTTACGCACCTTCAGCACGCGCTTCGGGCCGAACGAGATCTCCTGTCCGACCGAGCGCGACGAGGCCAGGACCGCGATCTCGTCCACGGGGAAGTCGCGCTCGGCCAGCGTCTTGACGATCTCGCGGCCGACGGCCCCGGTGGCCCCTGCGACGGCGACGCGGTAGCCCATGATGCTGGTCCTCGAACAACGAACGGTGGTGGCGGGGTCGTGCTACCGCGCGGGACCGGTGGGGCGCAATCATGAACCCCTGGTCCGGAACCCGCGGCATCGGGCACGCCCGTGGGAGCCGGAACGGGCGCCACCTGCCCGGCGTTCCCTACTCCAGGGCCGGAAACGCGGCGGGATGGAGTACGACGCGCCATGGTGGATGCTCCAGGGGAGCCCGGACAACCGTCGCGCCGGGTGCCGACCGGCAAGAACGGCATCGGTCGCGGCGCAGACGGCGATGCCCGGGTCTGGTTCACGCTGGGCCGGGGCATCCTGAACGAGATCGCCTACCCGCGCATCGACCAGGTATCGGTGCGCGACCTCGGGCTGATCGTCACCGACGGCGAGGCGCTGTTCGCGGAGGAATGGCGGGACTGCCACGCGGAAACCGCCACCGTCGCACCCGGCATCCCGGCCTACCGCATCACCGGCATCCATCGGGATGGACTGTTCGCGCTGCGCAAGCGGGTGATCGCCGATCCGCGCCGACCGGCGGTGCTGCTGCGGTCCGTCCTCGAGGACCGGCGGAACGGGAACGGGCCGCCGCTGCGGGTGCATGCGCTGCTGGCGCCGCACCTAAACGACATGGGCGGCCTCGGGAATGCCTGGATCGGCGACTACAAGGGGGAGGAGATGCTGTTCGCGGAAGCGCAGGGCACGGCGATCGCGCTGGCCGCGTCCTGTGGTTGGCATGCGCGCTCGGCCGGCTATGCCGGCATCAGCGACGGCTGGCAGGACCTGTCGCGCCACCACCGGATGCTGTGGCGCTACGAGCGGGCGCTGAACGGCAACGTGGCCCTGACCGGCGAGCTCGATCTCGATGCGGCCACAGCCGCGGCCGGCTTCACCCTGTGCCTGGCGTTCGGCCGGATGTGGACCGAGGCGGCGATGCGCGCGCGCGCCGGCCTGCTTGATCCGTTCGAGGCGCTGGAGGCGGAGTACGTGTCCGGCTGGACCGGCTGGCTGACCGGTACCCGGCCGGCCTCCGCCGCCGCGGCGCCGTCGCAGCCTACCAGCCTGATGGTCCTGCGCTGCCACGAATGCCCGTCTGTGCCGGGGGCCAGGATCGGCAGCCTGGGCGTGCCGTGGGGTGCGGTGCAGGACAGCGACGCGCCGTCCGCCTGCCACCTAGTGCGGCCGCGCGACGTGGTGGCAGGCGCCGCGGCGGTACTGGCCGCCGGTGACGCGACCGCCCTGGGCCCCGCCCTATCCTACCTGCAGACGGTGCAGGAAGCGGACGGGCATTGGCCGAAGAACTTCTGGCTCGACGGCATGACCGCCTGGCAGGGGCTCCGGCTGGACGAGACCGCCCAACCGGTGCTGCTGGCCGACCTGGCCTGGTGCCGTGGCCGGCTCGACGAGGGGGATGCGGCGCGGCTTTGGCCGATGGTGCGGGCCGCCGCCCTGGCCTTGGTCCGGCACCACCCGCTGTCCGGACAGGACCGCTGGGGGCGAGACGACGGGTGGCCGCCGCACACGCTGGCCGTCAC
>CAXUBN010000031.1:3639-13151 GCA_964249255.1 uncultured Acetobacteraceae bacterium
CGGCGGCCGACTGGGCCGGGCGTGCCGGCGAGACCGGTTTGATCGCGCTGTTCGAGGATACCGCTGACTGCAACCGCGAGCTGCTGCTGCAGCTGCTGGACGAGCCGGACGGCGAGCCGGACCCCGACGTCGCGTCGACGGTGCGCCTGGGCGTGCTGCGGCCGGACGACCCGCGCGTGCGACGCGCCCTGGCTGCGGTCGATGCCCGCCTGCAGGTGCCGCTGCCGGGCAGTCCCGGTTGGTGCGCACGTGGAGAGGCGGGGGAACGGGCGGGGAGCCGGCCGGACGGGGCGGCCCGGCCGGTGCTGGCGCTGGAGCGGGCGATGCTGGCGGTGGCTGCGGGCGAGCCCGCGGAGGCACGTGCTCTGCTGGTGGGTGCCGAAGCCTGCGCCGGCGAGGGCGGCCTGTTCCCCGAACGCGTCGATGGGCCGGGCGGACGCGGCGGCCCCGTGATGCCGCATCTGTGGACCCATGCCGAGCACGTCATCCTGCTGCGCTCGATGGAGGATGGGGCGGTGTTCGACCAGCCGCCGCAGCCCCGGCGCCGCTACGCCACCGAGCGTCCGCCGCGGATCGCGCGCTGGCGGCACGACGGGGAGCTGCGGGAGATGCCGGCCGGCCGGGCGCTGCGCATCGAGCTGCCGGTCGAGGCCGACCTCCATTGGAGCGGCGACGAGTGGCGCACGGTGCAGGACACGCCGACGGTGCAGGCGGGACCCGGGATCTTCGTGGTCGAGCTGCCGACGGCGGTGCTGTCCCGGTCCGGCACGCTGGTGTTCACCTGGCGCGAGCGGCGCAGCGGCGCGTGGCTCGGCATGGACCATCATGTCACGCTGCGGTGAACCCGCCTCACCCCTGCGAGTTGAACCCCGGACCCTTTGAATGCCGCCCGGGAAACGATCCCGGCCCTGGCCGCAGGAGCAACCATGGACCCCAGCCACGACCAGGCCGTCTCGTCCGAGGCGCAGGCACGCGGGAAGCTGGCGGCGCCGGCCAGCGCCAAGGCGCCGCCCTGCACGCTGATCATCTTCGGCGCGCACGGCGACCTCACCAAGCGGCTGTTGACGCCGGCGCTCTATAACCTGGTCGGCGCCGGTCTGCTGGACGACGACTTCAAGATTGTGGGCGTGGACCGCGTTGACGGCTCCACCGAAGCGTGGCGCGCCGAGCTCGGCCAGACCATGCAGGAGTTCACCAAGGATCCCGACGGCGAGTTCTACACGCCCACCATCAACGCCGACTGGTGGAACAACCTGTCCGGCCGGATGGAATACTACAAGGCCGACTTCACCGACATCGGCCAGCTCGAAGGGCTGAAGGCGCACGTGAGCGGCAACGTGCTGTTCTACCTGGCCGTGGCGGCCCGCTTCTTCGCCACCGTGGTGGAGAACATCGGCAAGGCCGGCATGACGAAGCAGGAGGACGGCGCGTTCCGCCGGGTGGTGGTGGAGAAGCCGTTCGGCTCCGACCTGGACAGCGCGCGCGAGCTGAACGAGCGGCTGCTGGCGGTGCTGGACGAAGCCCAGATCTACCGAATCGATCATTTCCTCGGCAAGGAAACCGTTCAGAACATCCTGGCGATGCGGTTCGGCAACGGCATCTTCGAGCCGCTGTGGCGCCGCGAATATGTGGACCACGTGCAGATCACCGCCTGCGAGACGGTGGGCGTGGAAGGGCGCGGCGCATTCTACGAACCGACTGGGGCATTACGCGACATGGTGCCCAACCACCTGTTCCAGCTGCTGGCGATGGTGGCGATGGAGCCGCCGAACTCGTTCTCGGCCGAGACCGTGCGCACGGCCAAGGAGCAGCTGTTCGAGGCGGTGCAGCCTGTGCTGCCCGCCAACGCCATACGCGGCCAATACACCGCGGGACAGGTGCAGGGCCGCGACGTGCAGGCCTATCGCGACAGCCCCGGCGTCGCGCACGACAGCGATACCGAGACCTATGTCGCGCTGAAGCTCGACATCGAGAACTGGCGCTGGTCCGGGGTGCCCTTCTACATGCGCACGGGCAAGTCGCTGACCGGGCGGCTCACCGAGGTGGTGGTGCACTTCCGCCAGGCGCCGCTGGCGATCTTCGCCGATACGCCGATCGACAAGCTGGGACCCAACAACCTCACGCTGAACATCCAGCCACGCCAGGGCATCACGCTGGGCCTCAGCGCCAAGATCCCCGGCCCGAAGATGGACCTGGGCGGCGTCGAGATGCGGTTCCGCTACGAGGACGCGTTCAACCTCACCCCCAACGTCGGCTATGAGACGCTGCTCTACGACGTGCTGATCGGCGACGCGACGCTGTTCCAGCGCGCGGACAACATCGAGGCCGCCTGGCGGGTGGTCGATCCGGCGTTGAAGGCGTGGGCGGCGGACAAGTCGGGCCCGGAGATGTATGCGGCCGGCACGGCGGGCCCGCAGGGCGCGGATGCGCTGCTGGAACGCGACGGGCGGCAGTGGATGCCGCTGGAGCGTGACCCGGACTGACGGCGGGATCTAGCCCAGCCGGACCCGTTTCAGCAGCGCCGAAAGCCGGTGCCGGCGCAGCTCGCGCCGCGCCTTTATGCCGTCAGCCATGTAATTGAGCTGGATCGCGTAGCGCCGTCCGACGAAGCTGCGATGGCCATGGAACGTGGTGGGGCCATTCGGGAACACCAGGAGCGTGCCGTCCACCGGCGCCACCTCAACGGCATAGTCTTCGAGGTCGTCCGGGCTGCGCAGCAGGCGCAGGCAACCGTCCTGCCCCGCCCATTCGGCACTGGCCGGGTTCAGGTAGAGCAACAGCGTGACGAGCTTGGCGGTGGAGTCGCGGTGGATCTGGCCGTCCCTCTGCCGGGTACGGCCGCGCAGCGTCAGCATGGTGCGGCTGCCGGACAGGTCGAGTCCGAAATGGCGGGCGACGGCGTCACGCAGCCGCGGACCTTCCAGCTCGCGGACTAGGTCGCGGGCGGCACCGCGCAGACGGAGTGCGGAAGGGGGATAGGACCCGCCGTTGTTGATCTCCGGCAGGTCGGCCACCACCGCGGCAAGGCGCGTGGACGGCACGAAGTTGCGGATCACGAGGTGCGGGAACGGGTCCTGGACAGTGGATGGCCGATCGAACGCGGCGTAATCCAGGACATCGGCAGCGGGAGCGGTTGGGGGAAGGCTGTCTGGCATGGTGCGATCCGCAGCTTGGATGCCTAGCTAGGACCGTGACTCAAGGGTGCGCAAGCGACGTCGGCGCGCGTCAGCCGCGCTGCGGGTGCTCGGGATGCAGGATCGTGTTGGTCGACAGGAACTGCGCGCAACCGATCTTGCCGTCACAGCAGGGCAGCGGGGCATCGTCGGAGACCGGGCGCTGCTCGACGCTGCCGGGGACATAGGCCACATGGGACAGCATGGACCGGCCTTCGCAGGTGAAGTGCGGCTTCTCCACCGTCATGCGCAGCTCCGCGGCCTGTGCCGCGAAACCCGTCATTGCCAGCGCCGCCGCCATCGCCAGGATCGTCCTCATGTCGCCCTTCCCCGTCCCGTCGATCAAGCCGTCGCAGGAACAATGGCCAAGACGTTGGAATGGTTACATCGCTCGCATTTCGTTGAACTCATGACGGAATGAAACAGCCGCCCAGGTGCCGTGGGCCGGCCGATCGGATGCCGCGACGCAGCATAAGCCATTGATCGCATGGGCGGCGCGTTCTATCTCCGAGCGCATGTCCGCGACCCTGCACGTCCGTTCCGAGCTCGTCGCCGATCCGCTCCCCGCGGGGACGCCGGACGGAGCGTCGGAGGGCGGGCCACTGGCCGTCTACCGGCAGCGGGTGCGCCTCGGGCTGCTGGACGAGGATCCGGCGCAGCTCCACGCCGCGGCCCGGCTCGACGTGCTGCACCGGGCGTTGTCGCAACCATGCGGGGTACCGGCGTCCCGGCGGCTCGGCCGGTGGTTCGGCCGGCACGCGCGCCCCGTCCCGCCGCGGGGGGTCTACCTGGTCGGCCAGGTCGGGCGCGGCAAGTCGATGCTGATGGACCTGTTCTTCGACGGCGTCCCGGTCGCTGCCAAGAGACGAATCCACTTCCACCGCTTCATGCAGGACGCGCATCGGCGCGTGCACGCGCTGAAGCGGGCCGATCCCGGCCTGACCGATCCGATCCCGCCGTTGGCCGACGCGGTCGCGGCGGAGGCCACCCTGCTCTGCTTCGACGAGTTCCAGGTCAACGACATCGCCGACGCGATGATCCTGGGGCGGCTGTTCGACGCGCTGTTCGCGCGCGGCGTGGTGGTGGTGGCGACCTCCAACACCCGCCCGGAGGACCTGTTCCAGAACCGGCCCGGCGCCGACGCCTTCCGGCCGTTCATCGCCCGGATCCGCCAGGAGGTGGACACCGTGCTGCTGGACAGCCCCCGCGACTACCGTCGCGGCGGCGTGCGCGGGCTGCCGACCTGGCATGCGCCGGCGGACGGGCGCGCCGAGCGGGCACTGGACCAGGCGTTCCTGTTCCTGTCGGGCGGCGTGGCGCCGTGTCCGGGGGTGCTGGAGGTGATGGGGCGGCGGGTCTCGGTGCCGCAGGAGGCCGGTCCGGTGGCGCGGTTCGACTTCGAGCAGCTGTGCGATCGGGCGCTGGGGGCGGGCGACTACCTGGCGCTGGCGGCGCGGTTTCCGTCGCTGATCCTGGACGGCATCCCGCGCCTGGGCCCGGAGAACTTCGACCTGGCGCGCCGCTTCATCGTGTTGGTGGACGCGCTCTACGAGGCGCGGGTGAAGCTGATCGCCTCGGCCGCCGACCAGCCCGACCGCATCTACGAGCGCGGCGAGGGCGCGGTGGCGTTCGAGCGCACCGCGTCGCGCCTGGAGGAGATGCAGGGCGAAGCCTATCTCGCCCTTCCGCACCAGCCATGACGGCCCGGCGGCGATGACGCCCGCGCAACGACAGGCCCCGCCCCGGGGTTGCGGCATGACGGCGGAAGGACTAGCACAACCCGCCTTCCGGCTGGTTCGGGGTCGCCGGTAGGTTTCGCCGCCGCACCCATCCCGACCCTCCCAGGACCTGGAACCCACATGGCTCGCAACAAGATCGCCCTCGTCGGCGCCGGCAACATCGGCGGCACGCTCGCCCACCTTATCGGCCTGAAGGAACTGGGCGACGTCGTCCTGTTCGACGTGTTCGGGGGCGTCGCGGCCGGCAAGGCGCTCGACATCGCGCAGTCCTCGCCGGTGGACGGGTTCGATGCGGCGCTCAGCGGCGGATCGGACTACGCGGCGATCGCGGGCGCCGACGTGGTGATCGTCACCGCGGGCTTCCCGCGCAAGCCCGGCATGTCGCGCGACGACCTGCTGGCCAAGAACGCCGAGGTCATCGAGACGGTGGCCGACGGCATCAAGGCGCACGCGCCGGACGCCTTCGTGATCGTCATCACCAACCCGCTCGACGTCATGGTCTCGGTGCTGCAGGAGCGGTCCGGTCTTCCCCCCGCCAAGGTGGTCGGCATGGCGGGCGTGCTCGACAGCGCGCGGTTCCGGCTGTTCCTGGCGGAAGAGTTCAAGGTATCGGTCGAGGACGTCACCGCCTTCGTGCTGGGCGGCCACGGCGACACCATGGTGCCGCTGATCCGCTACTCCACCGTGGCCGGCGTGCCGGTGCCCGACCTGATCAAGATGGGCTGGACCACGGCCGAGCGGATCGACGCCATCTGCACCCGCACCGCCAACGGCGGCGGCGAGATCGTCAAGCTGCTGGGCACGGGTTCGGCGTTCTACGCCCCGGCCGCGGGCGCGGTGGCGATGGCAGAGAGCTTCCTCAAGGACAAGAAGCGCGTATTGCCCTGCGCGGTGAAGCTCAACGGCGAGTACGGCCAGACCGACCTGTACGTCGGCGTGCCGGTGGTGATCGGCGCCGGCGGCGTGGAGCGGGTGATGGAGGTCGAGTTCACGACCGACGAGAAAACGGCGTTCGACGCGTCGTGCGACGCGGTCAAGAAGCTGTTGGCCGACTTCCGCGCCATCGCGCGCTGACATGGGGGCGGCCGTCGGCCGCGATGGCACGGGGTTTGCTGACCCCTCCCCGTGAACTGCTGAGTGTGACCGGGCCGGCGCGGCACCGCGCGCGGCCTGGCTGAGAGGAGAGCTTCATGGCGGGCGTCGATCTTCTGGCCACGGCCTTCAACGGTGGCAACGCGGCGTTCCTCGCCGACCTCTACGCCCGCTGGGTGGCCGACCCGGCGGCGGTCGATCCCAGCTTCGCCACCCTGTTCTCGGCATTGGACGAGGAGTCGGTGGCGGTGCTGCAGGACGCGTCCGGCGCGTCCTGGGCGCCGCGGCAGTTCGAGGTGGAGCGACCGGATCCGGCGCCCGCTGCCGCCAAGCCGGGCAGCAAGGATGCAGGCGGGAACGACAGGCAGGGTGCCGCGAAGTCATCCGGCACCCAGGCGGTGCCGTCGGCCGCGGTTCCGCCGGCTGCGACCCCATCGGCGGAGCAGGTCCGGGCCAGCGCCGACGACAGCCTGCGCGCGATGCAGCTGGTGCGCGCCTACCGCGTGCGCGGCCACCTGGAAGCGCGGCTCGACCCGCTCGGCCTGCAGGTGCCCAAGTCGCACGTGGATCTGGACCCGGCCAGCTACGGGTTCGGGCCGGACGACCTCGGCCGGCCGGTCTACCTCGGCCGGGCGCTACAGGTTCTGCTGGGGGTCGAGGTGGCGCCGGTGCGCGACATCGTGGCCGCGGTGCGGGCCGCCTATTGCGGGCCGATCGGCGCGGAGTTCATGCACATCCAGGATCCGGCGCAGCGGGAATGGATCCAGACCCGTATCGAGGGGCAAAGCTGGCGCCGCTCGTTCGAGGCGCCGCAGAAGCAGGCCATCCTGCGCCAGCTCGACGAGGCCGAGGGCTTCGAGGCGTTCTGCCAGAAGCGCTACGTCGGCACCAAGCGCTTCGGGCTCGAGGGGGGCGAGGTGGCGATCCCGGCGCTGCACGCCATCATCGCCCAGGCGGCGGGGGACGGGGTGTCCTCGGTCGCGATCGGCATGCCGCACCGCGGCCGGCTCAACACGCTGGTGAACGTGGTGCGCAAGCCCTACACCGCGGTGTTCAGCGAGTTCGGCGGCGCGTCGTCCAAGCCGGACGACGTGCAGGGCTCGGGCGACGTCAAGTATCACCTGGGAACCTCCACCGACATCGAGCTGGAGGGCCGCCGGGTGCACGTGTCGCTGCAGCCCAACCCGTCGCACCTGGAGGCGGTGGACCCGGTGGTGGTGGGCAAGGTGCGCGCGGCCCAGGACATGGGCGGCGACACTAAGGGGCGCCATTCGGCGCTCGCCATCCTGATGCACGGCGATGCCGCCTTCGCGGGCCAGGGCCTGGTCTACGAGACCATGGCGATGAGCCAGCTGATCGGCTACCGCACCGGCGGCACCATCCACCTGATCGTCAACAACCAGATCGGCTTCACCACCGTCTCGGCGCACGCCCACTCGGGGCTGTACTGCACCGATATCGCCAAGTCGGTGCAGTCGCCGATCCTGCACGTGAACGGCGACGAGCCGGAGGCGGTGGTGTTCTGCGCCCGGCTGTGCGCCGAGTTCCGGCAGCGCTTCTCGGCCGACATCGTGCTCGACATCGTGTGCTACCGCCGGCACGGCCACAACGAGAGCGATGAGCCGGCCTTCACCCAGCCTACCATGTACAAGGCGATCCGGGCGCGGCCGACCACGCGCACGCTCTACGCCGAGCGGCTGGTGCGCGAGGGCACGCTCAGCGAAGCCGACGCCAGGAACGGCTGGGACGCGTTCCAGGCGCAGCTCGAGGACAGCTACAAGGCGGCGCAGTCCTACCGCCCCAACAAGGCCGACTGGCTGGAGGGCATCTGGTCCGGCATGAGGCAGCCGGCCGACGGCAGGTTCGGCGCGTCCGACGAGGCGACCGGGCTGCCGCTGGACACATTGCGCGAGGTGGGCCGGGCGCTTGGCACGGTGCCGAAGGACTTCGCCGCCAATCCCAAGATCAGCCGCCAGCTCGAGGCCAAGCTCGCCATGTTCGAGGGGGGCGAGGGTATTGCCCCTCCTGGCATCGACTGGGCGACCGGCGAGGCGCTGGGCTTCGGCACCCTGATGATCGAGGGCCACCGCGTCCGGTTGTCCGGCGAGGACTGCCAGCGGGGCACCTTCAGCCAGCGGCACGCCGTGCTGATCGACCAGACCAACCAGAACGAGTACGTGCCGCTCAACAACATTCGCGGTTCCGGGGCGGGCGGCCAGGCGGCGCTCGAGGTCTACAACTCGCTGCTGTCCGAGTTCGGCGTGCTGGGCTTCGAGTACGGCTACAGCCTGGCCGACCCGAAGACGCTGGTGCTGTGGGAAGCGCAGTTCGGCGACTTCGCCAACGGCGCGCAGGTGATCATCGACCAGTTCATCGCGTCCGGCGAAACCAAGTGGCTGCGCATGTCCGGCCTGGTGATGCTGCTGCCGCACGGGTACGAGGGCCAGGGACCGGAACATTCCTCGGCGCGCCTGGAGCGCTACCTGCAGCTTTGCGCCGAGAACAACATGCAGGTCTGCAACATCACCACGCCGGCCAACTACTTCCACGCGCTGCGCCGGCAGATGCACCGTCCCTATCGCAAGCCGCTGGTGCTGATGACGCCGAAGTCCCTGCTGCGGCACAAGCTGGCGGTGAGTTCGCTGGACGCCATGGGTCCCGGCACCCGCTTCCTGCCGGTGATCGGGGAGGTGGACGAGGTGGCACCGGAGGGCGTGCGCCGCGTCGTGATCTGCTCCGGCAAGGTGTACTACGACCTGCTGGCCGAGCGGCGCGAGCGGGGCATGACGGACGTGGCGATCCTGCGCCTGGAGCAGCTCTACCCGTTCCCAGCCTCCGAGCTGGGCGACGCGCTGACGCCGTATGGCGACGCGGAGGTGGTGTGGTGCCAGGAGGAGCCGGAGAACGCCGGAGGCTGGAGCCACGTCGACCGTCGCATCGAGGCGGTGCTGCGCACGATGGGCCGGGGGTCCGACCGTCCGGGCTATGTCGGGCGGATCGCCTCGGCCAGCCCCGCCACCGGCCTCGCCCGCACCCATGCCGCCGAGCAGGCGGCCCTGGTGAGACAGGCGCTGGGGGTGGAGCCGGCCGCCGCGGTGGGCATGCAGGTCGCGGCCCCGGCCGGCGACCGCGCGGCCTGACCCTGGTCACGATCTGCCGCCGCGACTAGAACCCGAAACGACCGTCCGGCCCGTCGCCCCGCCTGGCCCTGGCTTGGCGAGGCAACGACGCGGTCCCGTCAACGACACTGAAGGAAGCCGATGTCTGCCGAGATCAAGGTCCCGACGCTGGGCGAGAGCGTCAGCAGTGCGACCATCGCCCGCTGGCTGAAGCAGCCCGGCGAGACGGTGTCCGCCGACGAGCCGGTGGTCGAGCTCGAGACCGACAAGGTCAGCGTCGAGGTCGCCAGCCCCGAGGCGGGCGTGCTGGGTCCGCACGAGGTGGAGGAAGGTGCCGAGGTCGAGGTCGGCGCATTGCTGAGCGTGGTCGAGGCCGGGAACGGAACCGC
>CAXUBN010000032.1:0-12776 GCA_964249255.1 uncultured Acetobacteraceae bacterium
GACTGGATCGATGGCTGCATCGCGACGCTGGCCGCCATCGTCCGGGACACGGTGCATGGCGGTCCTGGCTCGGCATGAGGCGGGTGATCGCGATCGTGGGGGCCGGGCCGCCGACGAAGGCCGTCCGGCCCGATGGCCCGGCCCCCAATCGCCCTTATCGGATCGGCAGGCCACCGGTCGGTCTCCGGTCCCAAGCGCGTTTCACGCCGCCCGGGTGGATGGGGATCCGGACCGGCCCCTGGTCGATCGACGCCGTGCGCATCGTCCTGCGTCGGCGGGTCGCGTTGGGGCGCCGAACCGGACCACGAAGCCTCCGGTCGGGCCGGACGTCTCGATGACGGTGGTCAAGACGATGGCGCTGTTTGCGCTTCATCGTCCGGCGCCATGAGTGGACGCGGCCCTGCAGGCTCGCGATAGGACATGACGCGTCACGGGCGTTCTCGTTCACGGATATCCATCGTTATTGCATCGGTAAAAAACGCAGGCCCGACCGGATCAATCGCTGGATCCTTCTATCTTTCGATCTGATCCTGTATCGAAACGCCTGCATCAAGCGTCCGGAGCCCCGCTCCGAGGGCAACGCACGCCAGGCCTTCGGCATCGCAGGAGCAGCCATGGAGTTGTTCTCCGCCCTGGTCGGGCAGATCTACGACACGATCGTGCTTCCCGACACCTGGCCCGCCGTGCTTGCCAGCCTCACGGCCTATGTCGGCGCGGCCCGCTCCATCCTGATCCTCGAGGACGCGCTCGACCCGTCGCGCAGCCTGTTCCAGGTGTCCTTCGACGACCCGGAATGGATCAACCGCTACCTCGACACCTTCATGCTGATCAACCCGATGCGGCTGGCGACGGTCGTCAACGTGGAGCCGGGCGCCGTCATCCTCACGTCGGACTTCATGACGCCGGAGGAGTATGGCCGCAGCCGCTTCGCCAGCGAGTTCCTGGCGACCCGGAACATCGTCGACCTGTCGGTCGTCGTGCTGGAGGCCACCACCACGACCATCAGCGTGCTGTCCTTCGGCCGCGATCGCGACCAGGGCTTCGCCGACGAGCAGGTGCGCCGCAAGCTGCAGCTGCTGGGCCCCCACGTCCGTCGTGCCGCCAGCATCGGCCGGATCCTGGACCACCAGTCGCTCGAGACCGCCGCCCTCGCCGCCACGTTCGACAGGCTCAACGGCGCCGTCCTGCTGCTGGATGGACAGGGCACCGTGCTCCACGCCAACGGCCGTGCCCGCCGGCTGCTGTCGGACCGGGCGGACCGCTTCCCCACCCCGGGCAACCGCCTCCGGCCGGCGGACGCCCAGGCGCGGGCCATTCTCCTGGCTGCCCTGCAACAGGCCGAACGGGGCGACACGGCACTTGGGCCGGACGGCGTCGCGATCCCCTTCGGCGATGGGACCGGCACGTCCTGGATCGGCACCGTGATCTCGCTCGTCGACGGGTCGCGCCGACCGCTGGGCATGCACTACCGCGCCGCGGCGATCCTCAACATCCGCGAACTGCGCCGCGATCTGCCCGTCCCCCGTGCCGCGTTGGCCGCCCTCTACGGCCTCACCCGGCGCGAAACCGCGATCGCGGCCGCCATCGCCGAGGGGGGCGGCGTGCCCGCGGCCTCGGCGGTGCTGGGCATCGGCGTGGAGACGGTGCGGACGCACCTCGCCTCCGTCTACCGGAAGACCGGGGCGGGCGGGCAGACCGAGCTGGTCAGGCTCCTCGCGAGCATCGCCGGCCCGTTCCGGCCCTGAGAAATGTTTCGTAATCGAACGGCTCTCCCCCGATCGGGGGAAGCGGAACCACGATCGATCCCCTCAACTATGCCCGGGTGGCGGTGACGGGACGAGCGACCGGCGTGCCCCGCCTGCGCGGCTGGCGTCCCGGGACCCGCGGCGCGCACGATCGGGAGCGCCGTGCCGATGCCGACCCATTCCATCGCCTCCACCCTCAGCCTCCGCCCGAGCTCCGGCACCGGGCCGTTCCGCACCGACGGCATCACGGCCAGGATACCGCTCGCCGATCGGGGGCGAGTCACGTCCGTGGGCTCGCTGCTGGACGTCTTTCCCGGCGCGGCGGGCGTCGTGGCGAGCGATCGGATGTCGCTCCTGCATTCGCCGAACGTGACGATGGCCACGGTGCCTGGGGCCATCTGGACCGGCGGCTCCGGCCACGCCGATCCGGTTGAGAGCGTGGGACCCGGACCGGTCCGGGCGTCCGACGGCACGCACCTGATCTCGATCCGGTCGCGGAAACGATGCCGGGACCCGGTTGGTCCGAGACGCCCGATGCGCATGGCGAACTGCCGCCGCATCCCGCGTGACGGCAACCATGACGTTCGGCCGATGAAGAAACGGACCATGTTGACCGGCCTCGCGGACGCGCTTGGCATGCCGTGCGTCCCGTCCGCGCCGGATGGGCCAGCGGCGTCGTCGAGCTCCTCATGAAATAGGCCTGCAAACGGCATCCTCGGCACCGTTGCCGGAGTGGCCATCTTTGGAGACCAATCCGATGAAGACCGTGATCGCGCTGGTCATCCCGACCATCCTTCTCATTGCTTACTCGAAATCGGGCTTTCAGGACTACCGGGTCTTTATTAATGCGGTTGTCGTCCGTTCCTGGGTAAGAACGATGCGGCTTGCCTCCGGTTGGGTCGGTTCGCTGGCGTTCTGCCTCGTGCTGCAGCTTCACGTTGCGGCCCATGCGCGGACATGCGGCCAGGCCGCGATCGGTGCGATCGCCGACCGCTACCGGGTTCTCGGCGGCTCGGACGGGCCGCTCGGATGCCCGATCGGCGCCGAGGCCAAGCATCCGGACGGTAACGGCCGTGTCCAGCTCTTCGAACATGGACAGATGGTCTGGATGCCGGATGTGGATGACCGCGCACCGGGGATCGTGGCCGGATGGCAGGCGGATCGCAGCGTCGTCGTCGACTGGATCGTATCCGGGCATTACAGCTACGACTTCTTCCTGGTCCGTTGGGACAAGGATGGCCGCAACCTCGGCCAGGTCGACGAGAAGGGCGCGCGCACCAGCGGTCGCCGTTCGTTCACGACGGAGGCCCCGGGACGCTACGTGGTGGTCGTGAAGGGCTGCGACGGAACGGCCACCGGTTCGCGTTGCCGCCAGAACTGGTCGCTTCCGCTCAACGTGGCCGTCACGTCGCCGCCACCGCTGCCATCGGTCCTGAAGTGCCCGATCCGGCCCTATGGCGCGATCTACGAGAAATGGGTGGCGCTCGACGCGGGCGACGGGCCGCTCGGCTGCCCGCTGGCTCCCGAGGCCAACCATCCGCAGGGCGGCGGCCGTCTGCAGACCTTCCAGCACGGACAGATCGCGTTCACCGACGGGCAGGGCGACCACAACGCGCAGGCCGCGTGGACGCAGGGGAGCCGTGCCGTCCTCGACTGGGGCCCGACCGATCCGTTCCACTACGACAAGTTCATCGTCCGCTGGGACAAGGACGGCCGCAATGTCGGGCAGAGCGACGAGCCGGGCGGCAACCGCGGACGCTGGAGCGTGGCACTCGACGATGCCGGCACCTACAGCCTGGTCGTCGAGGGTTGCGACAAGTCCGAGCTGTCCTCGTCCAAGTGCCGCCAGGGCTGGTCGAAGCCGGTGACCCTCGCCTATGCGCCGCCGGCCCCGGACTACGTGCCGCAACGGGTGGCGCGGCGCGACGTCCCGGGACCCTTCCGCCAGTGCGCCCCCTCGCCGTCCCTGGTTGGCGAGCACCTGCGGGAATATTGGAGGCTCGGCGGCGTCAACGGGCCGATGGGCTGCTTCCTGGGGTTGGACGGGACCGTGGCGAGCTTCCAGAACGGGCAGATCTCGGTGTCTCCCGACGACGGCGACCGGCGCGTGCTGGCGGCGTTCCAGGACGGGGGCAACATCGCCGTGGACTGGTTCGTGTCCATGGACAGGCCGATCCACAGCTACAACAAGTTCATCGTGCGATGGGATCGCGAGGGCCTGCCGCACAGCGAGCGCGACCAGATCGACGTGATGGCGGACATCTGCGACGACCAGGCGCCGATCCCCAGCGGCTGCGCGACCTACACCCGCACCTGGAACCTCGAGGGCGGCAAGAGCCTGTCGCTGAACGACACGCACCTGCACGACCGCGGCGCGCTCATGGGCGGCCGCGCCATACCGGCCGATCGCGGCAACGGCGTCTACTCGATCAGCGTCGAGGGCTGCGACGTGCATTGGCCCGGCGGCTCGACATGCCGCCAGGGTTGGTTCCAGGGCGTGAGGGTCTCGGTCTCGGACAACCCCGTCCCCTGGAGCCCGGTCACCCACGTCGACCTGCCGCAGCAGCAGCCGGCCACCGTCGCGGACGCCACGCGCACCATCGTCGACCGCACGGCGCTCGGCGTCCTGGCCGAGGCGTGCGGCGAGATCCTGCCGCAGACCGATTATCGCGACGAGCAGGGCTACACCACCACGGCGCTGGCACGGCTCGCCTATGCCGACTACTTCGATACCGACCGCTGCCCCGGCGCGCCCCCCGGACAGGAAAACCGGCCGGTCGTGTTCCGGTCGCTGCTGCAACAGGAGGTGGGCTCCAAGGCCGGAACGACCTCGACGGGCGTGCCGATCCGGACCGGGGAATACGACGTGGTCCTGGCGGGGCTGCTGCCGATCGTCTACCGGTACTACCACGTGCTGCCGCCCGACGTGTCCGACCACATCGTCCGCGGTCTGCTCAACAAGACCGGCGGCCCGGACAACGGGGACCACGTGGTCGACGGCGTGGTTCCGGAAAGCGAGAACCACGTCTGGCAGATCGAGAGCTCGCGCTACCTGACCAACGACCTGATGTTCCTCAGGACCGGGGACCCGGCCTACGACAACGCGCGCAACGGCGAGGAACGCTACATCCTGGAGCGTCTCGGCGAGGTGCTGCGATCCGACTTCGTCGAGTACAACGCGCGGCCGTACCAGGACTACACGTCGCACGCGCTCACCAACCTGTACAGCTACGCCCGGCCCGGCCCGGTCAAGACGGCGGCGCAGATGGTGCTCGACTACATCTCGATGAAGGTCGCGGTTTCCACGAGCGACATGCGGCGGTCCGTGCCGTTCCGGCGGCGCGTCAGCCATGACGGCGACGACTTCCTGGGCGGCGGGACCTGCGGCGAACCCGGCTCCTGCGCGCTCGATCCGAACGCGGCACGGATCCTGGGCCTCGCCGGCACGACCGAGCTCGTGTCCCGCGCGGACCCGACGCATTCGCAGATGTGGTCGTCGGGCATGTTCTTCGCGGGACTGACCGACTACCGCATCCCGGACCCGATCCTCGACCTGATCGTCACGCGGCCGCATCGCGTCTTCACCCAGCGTTTCCACCACTACACCGACGAGCTCTACACGGGCTCGCCCAGCTTCACGATCGATGCCGGCGGGCAGTACGCGACGTTCGCCTATGCGGTCGGCCCCTTCCACAGCGGCGACGACATCGGCCTCGCCGTGCCGACGGTCCTGATGCCGACCGCCCTGTTCGCGTCGCGCGCCGACCTCATCCGCTTCGAGGGGGCGAGCGACAACGTGCAGCGCTCGAACATGTGCGTCACGGAGGGCTTCGCCTGCGGCCTGGGTCCCATCGTGCCGGCCTCCTACACGAACGGGCGCGGCGGCTGCGTGTTCTCGACCGATGCGGCCGGCCACCGCGCGGCCCCGGGATCGGCCGCGCCCTGGACGTTCATCGACGAGGGCTCGCCGGGCTGCCGACGGAGCGCCTGGCCCTACTACGTCGCGGTCTATCGCCGCGAGGACTGGGGGTTCCTCGAGGCGTTCGACGTGACGCTGGCGACCGGCGTGGGCTTTTCCGACTTCGTCGCGAGGACCATCGCGCAGAATGCCGCCGCAAGCTTCCACCGGGACGGCACGAACACCTACGTGAGGTATGGCGGCGCGCGCATCGGCTTCACGCTGGCGCACGACAGCCGGGTGGTCTCGTCGCCCGGGGAGCCGGATCCCGGGAAGTTCGTGTCCGGCACGCTGATGAACAGCCAGGCGCCGGGGAGCTTCGTGTTCACGAACCCTGCGACCCGGCAGCAGATCCTGATCGACGACAGCGACATGCTTCGCCCGCTCCGGCGGGTCGATTGATCCATCACGCCGCTCCCAACCGATGTCCCTGCCAGGCGAGGCCGTCATGATCACCGTTCCTCGTCGCCGCGCCCCGTCCGCCCTGTTCGCTCTTTTCGCGGTCGCCGCGGCGGCTTCCGTGCGGCCGGCCGGCGCCGGCACGTTCGACATCGTCGCCAAGGTGCAGGACTCGGCCGCATCGACCGTGTGGCGGATCGAGCAGCCCGACGTGCGGCGCCGGCAGGTGTTCTACCCGCAGATCCCCCTGCGGGCCGGCGACGTCGTCAACGTGGCGGCCGGCGGCTGCGTGCAGACGGGGGGTGCGGGCAGGACGTGGAAGCGCTACGTCGATCCGGCCGGCCCCGGATCGAACCGCCTCTACCACGGGCTGATCGACATTCCGGGCATCACGAACGGGCTCGTCCGGCTGCAGCGGTTCGGCCTCGGCATCGATCACGCCATCCCGAACCCGCTGCCCCCGGGCGTTGCCGCGTCCACCCCGGTGCTGTCGCTCGGCTACGAGGACGACAGGTACGGGGACAACGGCTACGACAAGCACGACGACGGCACCGGCGGCCAATGCATCAACAGCGTCAACGCGTTCGTCGTGCTGTCGATCAGCCACGACGGGGCACTGCCGCCGAACGCCGCGAGCTTCGTCGGCATCACCCCCGACAGGTTCCGCTGCCAGGCCGCCTGGGCGTTCCACAACTTCAAGACGCCATCGCTGAGCTGGAGCAGCTTCACCGACGCGTTCAACCTGTCGGTGGCCGATTATCTCGATCCGCTGACTTACGTCACCTTCGCGTTCGGTCGGAAGCTTGCGGCAGGGGGCAACTGCGCCGGCATGTCGCTGCTGGCGGTGGTGGGCGAGGACCAGTTCACCGTCCAGGATCTCGAGGAGAATTTCTGGAACAACTACAAGGATCCCACCGTCCAGCATCCCGAGTTGCAGCGCGACATCAACGTCGCGCACTGGGCCCAGCTTTCCTCGTTCTTCCTGAGGCATTGGCTCGCGGGCTACGTCGGCGCCCCGGAGGACGCCGCGATCGCCGCGGAGCGCGATCTCACGAAGCCGGGCTACAACTACGGGCTCCTGAGCCTGGCACACGGGTTGTCAGGCCACGTGCTGGTGCCGCTGCGGGTCAGCCGGACGGCCGACCAGGTCCTGATCGACGTCTACGATCCCAACCGTCCCTGCGCCGGCCCGGCCGACGGCGCGAGCAACCCGAAGATCGTGATCGCCAAGGGCCGGTGGTCCTACCTGATGGCAGGGTCCGACGGGACCTGGGGCGGCTCCCGGGGGCTGGCCTACATCCCCTACTACGGGGGGGATGGCTGGTCGACGCTCGGCACCAACGGCGTTGGCGTCCTGACGGTGATCTTCGGCAGCGGCACGACCGTGGCCCAGGTGACCGACTCCCGCGGACGGCACCTGTTCAAGCCGAACACGCGCAACGAGATCGACGACGGCCCCGGCGGCCTGGGGCAATCCGTCCTGCCGGTCCCGATCTATGCCGCGTCAGGGACCCCGGTGCGTCCGCGGGACGGTGCCGCCCGGTTCCTGATCAGCAACACGCAGCCCCGTTCCGCGGCCATGGAGGCGCGCAGCCAGGAACTCATGGCGGCCTACGGCAGCAACTATGACGGCTCCGACACGATGCTGGTGGCGACGGACCCAAAGCTCGGCTCGTTGTTCTTCGATCTGGCGCCGGCCTCGGACGCACATCCGGTGCATGCGATGGTGCGGCAGGGCAGCGGGTTCTTCGAGGTGCGGAGCGCCGCGCCGGGCACCGCGCAACCCGCATCCCGGCTGATCGTCGAGGACGTGAGCAGGCTGGCCGCCGCCGGCGTGACGGTGGCGAGCACCTCGCACCAGGCGCTCAGCGTGGTCTTCACGGCGGGCCAGTCATCGGCAGGCGGCCAGCCTGCCACGATCGAGGTCGCGGCCCCGATCACCGTCACGGAACGGGGCCACGCGGCGCTGGTCGCGAACAGCCTGCAACTGGCCGGCGGCGGGGCGCCCGGTTCCGTGATCGTGTCGCGCAGGGTCATCCAGCCGAACGGTGTTCTCGCGCAAACCCAGCATCTGGTGCGGACCGGAGCCCTGCAATGAGCACGGCCCCGCGGCTGCCACCAACCTGAACCGAGGGTCCAACCATGGAATTCAACGGAAGCGGATCGCCGTTATCGATCTATGGCCTCAAGCAAGTCTGCGACGCGACCGGCGTCGACGCGGCGGCGATCTGGTCGATCCTGTTCACCGAAACCTCGGGATGCGGTTTCCTGCCCGACAAGAGGCCGAAGATCCTCTTCGAGCGGCACGTCTTCCATCGGCTTACCGACGGCAGGTATGACGCCGACGATCCCGACGTCAGCGCGCCGCAGGCAGGCGGCTACGGATCCTCCGGCGACCATCAGTACATCCGGCTGCTGGCGGCCCTTCAGCTGGACGAGACCGCGGCCCTGCAGAGCGCGTCCTGGGGATTGCCGCAGATCATGGGGGAGAACTACAGGACGGCCGGATACGACAGCGTCCAGACGATGGTGAGCGACTTCACCGGTTCGGAAGATGCGCAACTGCTGGCGCTCGCCAAGTTCCTCAGCAACCAGAGCGGCTGGCTGGCCTCGCTCAAGTCGCACGACTGGCCTGCCTTCGCGCGCCTCTACAACGGGCCGAACTACGCCGCCAACAACTATGACGGTCATCTGCGCGCCTTCTGCGCGTCGTTCACCGACAGCGCCCCCGACATGACCGTGCGGAGCATCCAGGTCCTGCTCAGCTATCGCGGCTTTGCGGTCGGCGGGTTCGACGGGGTGCTCGGACCGAACACGACCGCGGCCATCGACGACTTCCTGACCTCGGTCGGCGGACCACCGCTCGGCGCCAATCCGAGCGACGACGACCTCCAGGGCGTCTACGCGAAGCTCGCCCCGCCATGATCTCCGGGGACGCGCCGACGTGAACGAGACCGCACGGCAATCCGGCAGCGGGGATTGGCTGCACGACTTCATCTTCGAGCGGCAGTTGAGCGAGATCTACCTGCTGCTCGACCACATCTCGGGTCGTGCCGGCAAGACGCTGAAGGCGATGCAGGAGGACGATCTGCTCGAGGAGATCTGCAGGATCGGCTGGCCGCCGGCAGGCGGACCCGTGGAAAAGGCCCAGCAGGCGACCACCCTGCTGCGTGCCCGCGACCGCCTGAACGACGCCGCATCGCCCGCCACCGGCGCCAGCATCGCCTTCACCCTGCTGGTGATGGCCGACGACGCGTCCGATGGCGCGGCGGCACCCGTGATCGCCGGTCTGGGTGCGCCCTCCCGCGCCTCGCTCGCGCATACCGCGTTCCCGAACCTGGCACGGCCGGCCGTCGCGTTTCGCCGCCGCTCGCAGTTCATCACCATGGCGCTGCTGGTGTGGCTGCTGCTCACCTGCCTGCTGTCCTGGAACATCGCCAGCGGCACCGCGATCCTCGCGCGCATCGACAGCCTGACGAGCGACCAGACGGTGCTGACGACCAGGGCCGATACGATCGATGCGGCCGAGACCCGCGTCATCGAGGCGGTGCCGCCAAGCGGCGATCCCGGCGGCTTCTGCACGCGCCATCCGAGGGGGTCGGTGCAGATCGACCGCCTGTGCACGGCCCTTTCCTCCAACCAGCTCGCGCGCCGGGTCGCCTATGGCAACCTCGCCGACTGGCTGGCGGCGTGGCGCAGCCTCAAATGGCTGCCGCGCGCACTCGTCTGCCACGGCGATTGCCTGGCGACGGGTCCCGGCGAGGCGAGGCTCACGCCCAACGCCATGGACGAGCAGTGGGCCAGCATCCTGACCGCCGTGCTCGCCAACGCCGTGCTTCCCGTCTGCTACGGGATCCTCGGCGCGGGTGCTGCGATCGTGCGGAGCCTGTGGAGCCGCATGCGCGACAGCCTGCTCTCGCCACGCGACCTCACCCTGTCGATCGAGCAGCTGGCATTGGGCGCGGTCGTGGGCGCCTGCATCGGCCTGTTCGTGACGCCCGCGAACACGCCGCAGAGCAGCGCCTTGCCGAGCCTGGTCGGCGCCATCGCCATGCCGGCCTCCGCGCTGTCCTTCGTGGGGGGCTTCGGCGTCGAGAGCGTGTTCGTCGCATTGGAAGCCCTGATCAGGCGCGTGTTCGCCATCAGGGAGGGGACGGATTACCGAAGCGTGGCCGACCGACCCTCCTAGAGAACCTCGCTCCACGGACCCGCATCGGAGGAAGACGAATGCTGACGGCGGCAGGCAAGGTGCGAGGCAATGCGGCGCAGCGCCAGCCCGGTCCGACCGTATCCACGGGGGGCGTGCTCGACTGGTACATGCGTCATGGCGGGATCTCCGCCATCATACTGACGGGGCTGCTGCTGCTGGCGACGATGGCGGGCCTGGCGGCCACGATCGCGATGATCGACGGCCTCAAGCGGGTCTGGTGGTTCGGCCACATCTTTCTCCGACGCTCCGAGATCTACGGCTTCGCGATGCTCTGCACGATCCTGTCGACCTGGCTGGTCCTGGGCCAGCTGATCTCGTTTCTCGCGGTCGGCCAGCACCGGAAGACCGAGATCATCCTGGGCTTCTTCTCGCCCGGCCTGATCGCCGCATACTTCTTCGAATTCTCCGCCGGCCGGGACGGCGCGTCCGCGCTTTGCACGAGGTGGAAGACGGAAAACGACCCAGCCCAGCCGCAAAGGGACGTCCACGCCCTCCACAAGCTCGGGCTCGAGCTGAGGCGGGAGTTCGTGGACCTGATCCTGGACAACTACGGTTCCCGTTCCTATGCGTTTTCGTCCGTCCTGTTCACGGCGGCGTCGATGATCGTCCTGTTCATCGCCTTCTCGGGCGGCATCTCCTACGCCGAGTTCCTGACGGCGGCGCCGCCGAAGGGGATGGACGCCACCTTGCCGCCACCCACCGCGTTCCTGGGACTGCGGCTTGATCTGGTCAGCATCGCGGCGATCTTCGGGGCCTTCACCTATGTCGCTGTCGACGCGGTCACACGGAATCGGCAGTGGACGTTCCATCCATCGGACTTTTCCTGGTACACGATCAGGCTGATCTTCGCGGTCCCCCTGGGTCAGGCGATCGCGCTGACATGGACGGGGCATTCCACGACGGCAAGCGGCCTCGGCGCGGCCACCGGCGCGTTCCTGGCCTTCGTCGTCAGCATGTTCTCCTTCGAGGCCCTGACCTCCATGCTGGGCGGGATCGCGATCAGGACGGGCGTGCTGCCGCCGAACGCGCCGACGGAGCGCGACGACGTCGTGCTTTCCCTGCCGGGCGTCGACCAGCTGACGGCGCAGGCGCTCAACCGCGAAGGGATCAGCACCGTCCTGCAACTGGTGGCGGTCGACCCGATCCGGCTGAGCATACGGACCGGCCTCGCGTTCGAGTACGTGCTCGACCTGATCGACTCGGCGGTCCTGTGGAGATGCCTCGGCAGCAACCTGGCAATCGCGTCCCGCTTCGGCCTGTGGGGTGCGACCGATATCCATCGCCTCCTGCAGGAGGAGTGGGATGCCAGGGTTCACGATCTCGAGCAGAAGGTTGCCAAGCATGAGGCCGCGCGGGACGATCCCTCGGCCTCGGCCGCGCGGGATGACCTCGCGACGTTCAAGAAGGGAACACCGGCCGATCTGGCGCTTGAACCGACGGAGCGGCTCAAGACGCTGCTCAACGCGATGGCCGCCGCGTCGACGGCGGCATCGAGGCTCGGCTCAAGGTCCGGCCTGGAACTCACGTTCGACGGCCTGCGCGAGGTGTTCTCCCGCCTATGGAGGGACCGCTACGTCGGCTTCCTCGCGGAACTGACCGCCTGAACGCGGACGATCGGTCCCGTACCACGGCCGGAGTTCATCCCATGCACCGGTCTTCGTCGGTGATAGTGGGCGGGGCATGCGCGTCGCTGGTTTCGGCGTCGCAACACTGACCAGCGCAGGACGTCGGCACGCCGTGGCACCATGCGGTCCATGAGCGCCCACCGCGAGCGCCTGGCCTTGGGCAGGATGAGCGACGGCAGCTTGGCCGCCGGTCAGGCCGATCTTCGTCGGCTCGAGAACATCCGGAGCGTCTCCACCCGGTCAGGTGACTCACCCGCCGGCGTCCGGGCTTCCGCAGGAAGACCGCCCCTGACGGACCGTGGACCGTCCGCTTCGGAACGGGTGGATCGGTCACCGGCGCCATCCCGGTTGACCACGCGCACATCCGTGGGACCCGGAGACGGTGCGGCACGCGACGGGGTACCCAGTCGATCCGGTCCGGGCCACGGTCCACATGGCGTCGTGTCGGCGCTCCGGTGCTGGATGCCGCCCGACACCGTCGCACGCCCGCACCCCGTCGCCCACGTCGTCCCCATGCTCGGCCGCGTACCATGGCTCCCTCGGTATGTTGGAGCTTCCGGGGCCGATGATGGCGGGACGGGCGGAGGCGCCGTTGCCGCGTCGGCCATGCTCGACATCGTGTTGCGTCCGGCCCTTGCCTGCTCGTGCCGACTCTGGGCAGTGCGCCCGCCGGTCTGGCGGGTTGCCGGCGTGTCGGCGGCGATCCCTGACGGCGGCGATGGGACCGGGATCTCCATGATGCGTCCACAGCCCTACCCCCGAGGCTATCCACGATTCTGTGGATAAGGTTGTCCCGTCGTGATGGGCCGGTGGCCGGATCAGGGTCGGGCGGCCTGGGG
>CAXUBN010000033.1:0-12743 GCA_964249255.1 uncultured Acetobacteraceae bacterium
GACGGCGATCCCAAGCGTGGACAACAGCGGGATGAACCAGCTCCGCCGCCATTCGGCGCGCTCGGTTTCCTGGGATGGCGATTGCAGGTCCATGAGCGGTCGATAGTCCTCGCGATATGCCGACGGATGCGTGCGAACCCGGCATCAGGCATCGGGATGCCGATGCCGGGAGCATGAACTCAAAGGAAGATGAAGAGGTTGGACAGGAGGTTGAGGGCGCTGCCCGTGCTTCGGTTGTAGGTGATGACGGTCGGATGATCGGTGAATTGCACGGCCAGGTTGACGTTCACGCCGGCAATGACGCGAATGCCATAGGAGGCTGTCCAGGCGGTGACGTCGTGATGTGCCAGCAGGTGGTTCCGTTCCGCCACCTGCACCGCGTCCTCGCTGAACACGTTGTGCGCGACGACGAGGCTGGCCAGATCGCGCGGGCGGCCGGGGATCAAGCCGAAGCCGTAGAGACGGCCCTCGTAGTACTGGCTGAACCGGTCGAAGTATTGCGGCGCGTACTCGACTGAGAAGCCTGCGTAGATGCCCTGGAAGCCGGTCCGGGGATTGGGATGGGCCGCGGTCTGCAGGATCTGGCGGTCGGCCAGGAAGAAGACGCCCCAATTCGGGCTGCCGCGGTGCGGCGCGTTGTCAAGGATGGTGTAGTTGCTGGACGAGTAGTCGGCCGCTCCGCGGACCCAGGTGAACTTCTGGGTGGCGTTCGCCTCCGTCTTGTAGCCGAGCTCGTGCAGCGTGATCACGCCCGAGTTACGGGTGGTGAAGTTGGTACCGGTCGGATTGCCGAGCTTCTCGACGATGCTCCCGTCCGGGCTGATCCCCCGCGATACGTCGCCCTTGTAGTAGAAGGCTCGCGTGGGATGGAGGGTGACGTTCACGCCGTAGGTGGTGAAGGCGCTGGCATCGAGCCCGTTCTCGATGGCGAGGCTGGCGTTCGGACCGAAGATGCCGTTGGCCAGGCTGTTGCCGACGTTGGGACCGATGAACTCAAGCGCGTTGTTCAGGGCGCCGACCTTGAGCTCGACCTTCTTGTTGAACAGCGTCTGATAGTAGGTGGCTGTCGCGAGGTCGAAGCCATCCGGGCCGCCCGGGTTCCAGTTGGTCGAGGTGATCTGGCCGGCGACGGTGATCTGGCCGTCAGGGATGCCGTACTTCCTGAGATCATAGGTGAGGTAGAGGGTTTCCTGGGTGGTATAGGTCGGCAACTGACCGGAATAGGCCTGGTTGTCACGGCTGTGCGGGCCGAACTGGTTGCCGGCCGGGAGCTGGTGCCGGATCACGTTGTCGGTGAAGGTCGTGCTCGATATGCCGGTATATCCGATGCCCTCGGCCGCAAGGGCGTTGCGCAGGCCGAACGCACCCTGGTCCAGCGTATCCACCGCGAACGGGAACGGGATGTTGTAGCCCCTGATCTTGAGGTCGTCGGCCGCCTTGTAGGGGTTCGTCACCGGGTTTGGTGCGGTGATGGGAATCAGCGGCTGACTCGAAGTTCCTCCGGAGTTTGCCTGCGCCAATTGCACCGTCGCCGGATTGTCGCCGAAGATGTTTCGCGACGGCTCCGTGCCCGACGACGGCCTCAGGTCCTGGATCGAGGGAGCCCCGGTCCCACCCTGCGCCGATTGCGCCGTGGCTGCGCCGTTCACGGTCCAATCTTCCGCCGTGGCGCGACTAGCCCATCCCCCGTAGCCGACGGCGGCGATGCCGGCCATCATCCAGAAGCGACCAGTCCTGGTCTGATTAAGACCATGACCAACCATTTTATTGCCGAGACTATTCATTTTCCCATCCCCGTGTGTTTATTTGTTTTATAGCCATATTACTTGATAAATGCCGGATCAGGATCCGGATCTTCCTTTCCGCCAGTTACATCTCACCATCGCCGTATCATCGCCGTCTTGCGTAACAGGCAAACGTCTTTTTGCGCAATAGGCAACAATTGCCGAACCTGCACATAGTGCAGGACAGGCTGTCCTCCGAGCGGACACCGTCCACGCCCGACTTTGTTGCACCGCAGCATTCTGCCGGAATAAACCATGTCCCGCGCCGCGATCGTTGGGATGCCGGATCCGATCGATACGGTCGTCGTCATGGGCATGCCCCTGACGGCTGGCATGGTTCCTGAAATAGATGGCCAACCTATTTCGATCGTGGCGGTCCATCACCCCGCGTCGTTGCCAGCCACCAGATCGATATCGGAACAACAACAGGCTGATACGGCGACGGTGTCGGAGTAGTCCGGCGTCGGCTGCGACCAAATCCTCAAACATTATTTAATAGAAGCGTCTGATGGAATCTCAGTAGAGGAGCCTCGTGGTGTAGGCCGATCGCATGGCCACCACGACGCATCCGCATGCGAGGACATTCCGTTCGATGACGACATGGACACGCACGGACCCGCTGGCGGCATCGTCCCGGCACCGTCCGGTCCGGTCGTATGCGCGTGTCGGACGCGAAACCGGCGTAACCGCCGACACGATGTAAGCAACTTCAAGACGAATCACGGCAGATCGCCATCAAAGAGCGATCCCGAAATCACGAATGCTCTTCGGGAGGAGAGAAATCATGTCCAATACAAGACGATCCGTTGTCCGGTGCGGGGCATCCGCGACGGTGCGAACCTCGCGCTGGACGCTGTTCTGCCTGATGGCCACGGCCGGCGGGACCTCGGTCCATCAGGCTGCCGCGGACAGCATCCTGCAGAACAATCCCGGCTCCTTCGACGTGGCCCAGGCCACCGGCGTGTTCAACGGTGCCGTTCCCATCATCCCGCCGGCTCCCACCCCGCCGTCCAGCCCCTATGCCAAGATCGACGAACTCAAGATCAGGGGATGGCTACTGCCGGTTCCCGGTGCCGCCAACACGCTGGACCAGGGCCTGTTCGGCATCCGGGATACTCTGGCCAACTACGGGATCAGCTACTTCGGCATCGAGGCCGCGACCTTCTCCGACAACGTGATCCGGCACGCGCTGCCGGCCGGCAATCAGTTCAGCAAGCACAGCCGCGACCTCCAGGCCTACAGCGGACAGCTGCCGACCTACACCTCGGTCAGCAACGCATACCTGCTGTACGACCTGAGGCGCTACGGCATTCCCGACGGGCAGATCGTGGTCGGCTCCAACCTGACCACCACCAACTGGAACCCGTCCGGGCCCGACGGCATCCTGCTGTCGGAAGCCAGCTACTACCAGACACTGTTCAACAAGAAGGTCGAGCTCAAGGCGGGCTACCTTCAGAACTCGGTAGAGTTCGTAGGCGCCCAGGTCGGCGGCAGCCTAGCCAACGGCGTGTTCGGCGTGACGGCCTCCCTCCTCAACGAGAACGGCGAGGACTCCAGCAACACCTCCACGCCCGGCTTGGACGTCAAGGTCTACCTCCCGGACCATTTCTACGACAAGGTCGGCGTGACGCGGGCGATCAGTCCGGACGGACCGTTGGCCGAGCGGGCGCAGAACCCGACCGGCGCCAGCTTCAAGGTGTCGAACGCCGGCGTGTTCTGGATCAACGAGGTGGGCTACCGCGTGTCCGCCGCACCCGGACAGGCCAGCACCTGGGTCCGAGCAGACGCCAACTACACCTCGAGCCGCTACACCGAGATCCTGTCCCCGCAGGTGCGTCACAGCCCCAACTACGGGCTCTACTTCCTGGCCGACCGGCAGCTCATCCAGACCGCGCCGCACGGCGGTCCCGGCTCCGCCTCCCAAGGCCTGTACGCCGGCTTCTCGATCGAGTACGCGCCGCCCTACTTCGATCGGTTCAGCCAGTATTACGAGGCGCGCATCTACGGCTTTGGCCTGGTGCCTGGTCGTCCGCACGACCTGGCCAGCATCGTCGCCACGCGCAACATCTTCAGCCAGGAGGCGATCGATGTCGCGCATCGGCAGGGGCTGCTCGCGCACGACAACGTCAACGCAATCACCGGATCCTATGGCTTCAGCATCTTCCATGGGATCAACCTGAACGTCGGCATGCAGTACACCGACCATCCGACCGCCGTCAGCTACACGCGGAGCACCGGCAGTGCGCTCAACGTCCTCGTGAACACCATCATCTTCCTTTGATATGCGCACGGCGTGTCGGCGTTGACTGGACCCCGGCACGTCGTGGCTGCGATGGAACACGGACAGCGACCGTTCGAGAGGGCGGCGCGGGCACCCACGATGCCGACCCGTCATGTCGGTAAGAAGCGATGAAACACGGATGGGAAAACGATGAGCGAGATCGCGATAGGTCCGGGTATGGAGAGGGGCACGGGCGAGGCGGCACGCTGGAGGGACCGGGACTGGCTGGCGGTGTTCGCCGCCATGTGCGGCCAGATCCTGTCCGTGGGCACGCTCACCATCTACAGCTTCGGCGTGTTCATCCATCCGCTGCAGGCAGAGTTCGGCTGGAGCCGGACGCAGCTGTCACTCGCGATTTCGATCTCGCAATACACCGTCGGCCTGTCCTCGCCCGTCTGGGGCGTCATCACCGATCGCTTCGGCTCCCGGGCGCTGCTGCCGCCGGCGGTCGTGGCGCTGTCGGCGCTGGTCGCCTCCCTTGGGCTGCTGACCGCGCATCTGTGGCACCTCTACCTCGTCTTCTTCCTGATCGCGCTGCTTGGGCCGTCGGTCGTCCTTTATCCCGCCGTAATGGCCCGGCTCTTCAGCCGGCACCTCGGCCTGGCACTCGGCCTGGCCGTCATGGGGGTGGGGGTGGGCGGCACCATCCTGCCGCCCGTCGCACAGCGACTGATCACGTCCGTCGGCTGGCGCGACGCCTATCTCGTGCTCGGTCTGATCGCCCTGCTGGTGGGCATCCCGGTTGCGCTGGTCGCCACACGCCACGTCCATGGGGCCGTGCCGCGCCGGATCGGTGAGCCCGGGGTGTCGCTGTGGCCGTCGGTCCGGACGCGCACGTTCGCCCTGCTCTGCACGGCGTTCGTGCTGCTCGGCATCGTCACGGTGGGCACGCTGGTCCACCTGGTCCCGCTGATGATCGGCCGCGGCTATGCGCCTGCCGCGGCCGCCAGGTTCGCCGGGCTGGCCGGCTTCGCCGCCCTTGTCAGCCGTGGGGTGAGCGGATGGGTGCTGGACCGCGTCCAGGCACCGCGTGTCCTGGCCACGATCACCCTGATCGCGGTGATGGCCCTGCTGCTGCTCAGCTACGGCACGGCACCGCCGGCGATGTACTACCTCACCGTCCTCATGCTGGGGTCCGTCATTGGTGCCGAGGTGGACGTGGCGGGTTTCATGGTCCGCCGTTACTTCCCATCCGTCGTGTTCGGGCGGTTGTACGGGTTCCTCTTCATGCTGTTCGCGCTCGGCGGCGGCACGGGTCCGATCATCATGGGCTCCAGCTTCGATCATCTGGGCGGATACAGGCCGGGCCTGCTGCTGTTCGCCGGGCTGGGCATCGTCGCCGGTCTCGCGGCCCTGGCCCTCCCGCGATACGATGTCGATCGGTCGTTTTAGGCCGATCGGCGAGAGCCTGGGGCACGATGACCCGGTCACGCGACCGGTCATTCCAGCCGATGTGGCAGCATACGACCCAGTTCGTGAACATCGCTGAAGGGGAGAGGATCGCATGGACGCCATCACGGAGATCACGCAGGTCGTTCTGCGCGAGCGGCAGGGTCGCGACCGCGGCTGGTGGGGACAGGCGGCGGCGTGCTTCCATCCGGACTCGCGCGTGACCCTGAGCTGGTTCGACGGTCCCGGCGCGGGATTCGTGGCGGGCTCGCGGAAGATGGCCGAGAACGGGCTGGGGATGATCCACCGGACCTCGCCGCCGGTCGTGCACCAGCACGGGGACAGGGCCGTGCTGGAGCTGCCGATGGCCGTCGAGCGGCGCTTCTCGCTCAAGGGCGTCGAGGCGGACATCACCTCCTGCGCGCGCATGCTGTATCGGCTGGAGCGACGGGAGGATGGCTGGAAGATCCTGTTCATGAACGCGATCTACGAGCGCGACACGCTGACGCCCGCGGTCCCTGGCACCACGCTCGACGTGGACCATGAGGTGGTCGCCGGGTTCAGGCCGTCCTACCGGTTCGTGGCCTATGACATCAGCCTGAGCGGCCGCTCCATGACCCCCGACCTATACGGCGACGACCGGCCGGAACAGGTCGAGGCCCTCTACAGGAGCGCGTTCGACTGGCTGGGCCGATCGCCGATGGACTGACCGACCGCGCAGGCTGGATGTTCCGTCCCGCGGTTTGGCGATGCGGTCCGTCCACGTGAGCGGAAGGAAGCACCGCAGGCCAGTCACCTGGTCGACGTCGTGCTTCGGGTGGTTTGGAACGCCCCGCCACCCGGTTTCCTTATGGTTTGAGGTGCTGCTCGAAGAAGGCCGCTGCCCTGGCCAGGGCGGTATGGGTTTCCGGCGCATCCGGAAGGATGGCCTGGAAGACGTGCGGCATACCCTCGTAGAGATCGAGTACGGCCTCATGGTCGCCGGCGCGGATCGCCTGATACTCCCGCACGAAATTGCTGAGGAACATCTCGCGGGTGCCACCCTGAATCAGGGTCGGTGGGAAGGGTTTGGTGTAGTCGCCATAGACGGGGGACACGTAGGGATTCTTCTGATCATCGGGATCGGCATAGGCGTTCGCGTTCCAGCGCGAGCTGACGAGATCGAGCGAAGGATCGACGCTTGAGATGGTGTCGTAGCTATCCCCCTGGTCCGTGATGTCGGACCATGGCGACATCATGTAGAGGGCGCCGGGAAGGGGAAGACCTTCGTCGCGCATCTTGAACACGGACCCCGCCGCCAGGCCGCCGCCGGCGGAGTCGCCGAAGATGCCGATGCTCGCGGGCGGGATTCCCTTGGCAAGAAGAGCCTTCCAGACGGACACCACCTGGTCGATCACGATCTTCCAATTTCCCCGCGGGGCGTCGGTGAAGTCGACCGAGATCACCTCGTCGCCCGTCGCGGCCGCCACGGGCACCGCCGGCCCGAGGCGGGAGTGGACGGAGAAGCGGGTGTAGCCGCCACCATGCAGGTAGATCAACGTGCGGTTGTTCGGCCTGTATCCCGCCGGCAGGATCCTGAGGACCGGAACATCGCCGATCCGCTCGTCCCGTACGGTCGCGCCGAGCTTGGCGACAACGGCGTTGGACGCGGGGATCATCCGTTTCTCGAGGACCTCGCGCTGATCATCCCAATCCTTGAGGGATGTCGGCTGGACTGGCGGCGGTCGCCGGGAGGACATGGCATAGATGGAGGTCAGGGTCTTGGCCGCTTCAGGCGAGACCGTGGCGGGAACTCGAAAGCGAAGCGTCGGCTCGGCCGCGATCGTGGGCGAACTGGCCAAGACGAGGCCGAGCAATAGGACGGTTCTCTGGTTCATCGGTTTCTCACGTTCACTGGCTTCGTAAGGATGATCGCGGTCACCGCGGGAGATTTCTGCTATGGCCCTTCTAGTCTGGCAAGACTAGTCTTGTTTAAGGGCAATGATTTTCCACTTGAAGTTCTGCTAAAATAATATTTAGTGTTTTACCAAGAAGATGGAGACACCCGTAACGGCAACGGTATGGATGGCAAAAAGGCGGAGCGTCATCGCCAAATCGGCGCAGGGCCACAGCCGACATCATCGATTGGTCAGAGTCTTGAGAGCTTGCCGGAATTACCGCCTTATAAGATCATCAATTTTGTTTCGATATCGTCTTGAATAGCCCGGCTTCAGCCTTGAAGCGCAGCAATCGGCGACGATCTCCGTTGCTTGGGATCGTTGTACGGGATCGTCATCACCTCAGCGATGAATGGCGGGAGCGGCGTGGCGCGCGGGTCAGTGTCACGGTCAGCCGTATCTGCCCGACTAGGTTGGTCGTGATCATCGCCTCGGCCGCGGCGAGGTGGTCCGGCTGAACTCGCAAGTTTCTGGATCGCCATATTCCAGCGTCATTGACCAGCATGTTCAGCTTCGGGAAGGTCTCCGCGTCGTCGACATCGAGCACGGCTGACCGTATGCCGGGATTGGCCGCCGCGACGTCGTCCAGCACCGATTGCCGCCGCCCGTGACCAGGATGGTGTTGCCGTCGATCTTATGAATTTCTTGCCCTTACGCCAAGCGTGCAGCGGCAAGCCGCGCGGAAAGGAAGGTCCCAATTTCGGCGAGTACCCGGGAGGCTGCCGCAAGCCGCCCGATGCCGCCCACGAACCCATGCGGCATGCCCTCCCAAACGTCGAGCATGGCATCGACCCCGGCGGCAACGGCGCGCTCGACATAGTGCCGGGCATCGTCCAGCAGCACCTCGTCATCACCGACATGGACACGGATCGGCGGCAGTCCGGTGAGCGGCCCGTACAAGGGCGATGCCGAGGGGTGGGAGGCGACGCCATGACCCAGGTAGGAGGCGATCAGGGTCCGGGCTTGGGACTGGGTGAAATAAGGGTCAGCCACCGCTCGGGTCTCCCAGCTGGGCGCTGTCATGGCCAGGTCGGTCACCGGAGACAGCACGGCGGCACCCATCGGTGGATTCGCCGACATCGCAGTATTCGACAGCAGGACCAGCGCCAGATTGCCGCCTGCCGAATCCCCCGTGAGCACGATCCGTCGCGTGCCGTCTGCCGCCAGGGCGGCGTAGCACGCTTCGGCATCCTGCCCAGCCGCCGGGAATGGATGCTCGGGAGCCAGCCTGTAATCCGGCACGAATGCCGAGGCACCCACGCTGTGAGCGATATGACCGACCAGATGACGGAATGCCCCGGCCGATCCCCAGTTGAACCAGCCGCCATGCAGGTGGAGGATCGTCAGCCCCGGAGGGGCACCCGTCGGCTCGCACCACCATCCGGGCACGCCCCCGATCGTCTCCTGGCGGAAGGAGACGCCGTCCGGCTGGGCGACGCGCATCATGATCGCGTCATACGGACCTCGCCCGGCAATTCCCTGCATCTTGCCCTTGTTCGGCTCCACCATGGCCCGCAGTCCGACCATGGCGGTCCTGTCCTCGGGCGTGATGGGATGTATCGTGCACCATGGCGGAACGGTTGCGGCCACTGGGTAGATCGGCATCAAGGGCTCCCCTGCGGCGAATGTCCGCAATCACTTTGCTTTACGTAAGGTAAATATAAGAAGGGGGGTGTCAGTTCCTTTTACAGATCGTTCAGTTAAGATTGTCGGATGTCCGGCGTCGCATCTGCTCCCATCCGCCCTGGCCGCCCTCGTGGGGAGGTGGCCGGATCACACTCCGCCATCCTCGACGCGGTGCACGACCTGTTGCTGGAAACGTCCGTGCGAGACCTGACGATCGAGGCCGTGGCCAAGCGGGCTCAGGTCAGCAAGCCCACACTCTACAAGTGGTGGCCGTCCAAAGCGGCCCTCGTCTTCAGCATGTTTCGTGAGCGGCTTGACCGCGAAGGCCGCGCGCCGGAAGCGGCCACGGTCGAGGCGATGCTGCGCGCCCGCATGAAGCATCTCGTCCACGCGTTCAACGGGTTGTTCGGCAAGGTCGTCGCGGAGCTGATCGCTGAAGGGCAGAGTGATCCCGTCGTGTTACGGGAGCTGTATGACCGCCACATCGGCCCGCGGCGCTCGGCGACCATCGTGGACATCGAGCGCGGCATGGCGAGCGGCGAGTTCGCGTCCAGCGCCGATCCGGAGCTGCTGGTCGATGCGATCTTCGGCCCGATGTACTATCGGCTGCTGTTGCACCTAACCCCACTGACTGAGGAATACGGGGAGAGGCTGATCGACCAAGTCCTTCGCAAAGCTCCCGTGGCGCCACCGGCTTCATCCGCTGACAAGGTCGAACCCTCCGATCCGGTGCTACCGGGCCCCATGGCCTGACGGGTGGTTCATCCCATGGAGGTGGCACGGTCATGACCGTGGCTGCATGGCCTCGATCGAGCAACACCAAGCACTACCCGACCGACAAGCCACAGACGGCGATAGCCGCCGATGCCCCGCGATGCCGGCGCAGCACGGACTTGCGCAAGATCCTGAACGCGATCCGCGACATGGTATGCTCAGGCTTCGAATGACTGATGACCCCGATGCGATGTCCGCCCTGATGGACGGTCCAGCAGCGGTTTCAGTGGCTCCTATGCCCGCTGCCGCTCCGTACCATTCCTGATTTCGCCTCGACGATCGATCGTGATCAGGCTGAGTGCACCCAATCGACCGCCGCCGTTCTCGACAGCCAGATCATCAGAAACCTTGGCAAGGTCCCTTCGGCCGATGGCGACCGGGGCTTTTGATGGCCGCACGAGGATCGTGGCTCATAAGCGCCGCATCACCCGTCTTGCCGCCTGAAGAACCGGCGTCGCATCGCCAGGCGGCTCCACGAGCGGCTGCTACGCAGCGCCTCACCAGCCTCGCCCTGGCCGCTATCGCCAGCGAGTGGGCCTGAACGATCTCCCACAGGGACCCGGCCTGGTCCGCTTCCCCGCGGATCCAGACCATGACCGGCAGCGTCTTGGCGCCCGATGTCGGGGTGTAGACGTTGAGGTAGAGGCAGTCCTCGGTCAGGCTCGCGGCCCCAAGCGGCCCGGCCGGTTGCGTGCAGATCGGCGGCAGGGTGCCGGCCTGACGCACGCCGGACCAGGACGCGGGCTGCTGCGGCGCCTTCCAGCGGAGCGGGCCGGTGGGCGGGGCCGCGTAGGGGATGCCGAGATACTCGTTGGCACTCGACGTCGAGATGCCCTGCACCACGCCGCCCGTGGTGCCGATCGTCAGGCTGGTGGCCCGGGCGCTGCCCCCGACGCGTCCGCCAGCATCGCGGCCACCGCCAGGGTGGTAAGCCTGCTAGTCGTCATCGTCTCGTTTCTTTCCCGGATCAAGCTTCAGCGACGATCATTGTATCGGGATCTTTTTTTGTAAGTCCCGAGCCGGCGTATCAAGGGACGGACGCGGCGGCGAGGACGGGGACCGCATCGCCGGGTGCATGATCCGCCGGTGGAGGGCCGGCGGCAGCGTCATCAGGCCGACGACAGGCTTGCCAGATGTCCCGCGACCAGTACCTTCGATCTGGACCGCAGATCGTATGGGCTCCCCTACCCAGGACGCCGGAGGCTAGGGGGCGGACGCCGCGGCTGGGCGCAGGCGAAGCACGCGCTCGGCGTTGCCATGCGCCAGCTTGCGCATGTCCTCCTCGCCCAGGATCGTGGCCGCCTGATCCAGGAACGACCGGCCCTTGGTGTTCGGGCTGAACGGATAATCGACGGAGAACATCACCCGGTCGATGCCCATCACCTCCAGCGCGCAGCGCAGCGGCGGCAGCGTGAAGTAGGCGCTGGTCGTCACCGACACGTTGGAGCGGAAGTAGGCGGCGACCGGCTGGCGCAGCTTGGCGGAACCGCTGAGCGCGCCGCTCGCCCGATCTAGCGCGTAGGGCAGCCCTTCCCCCATGTGCCCGATGATGACCTGCAGCTCCGGCAAGCGATCGAACAGCCCCGAGCAGATCAACCGCAGCATGTGCAAACCGGTCTCGGCGTGCCAGCCCCAGCCGCCCAGTGAGAGCAGCGTGCCGACATCGCCCGGCAGGTCGGCGTAGTAGACGTCCCGGACCGGTGCAGGCGGCGGGGCGGGATGGAGGTAGATCGGCACGCCGAGCTGCACCGCCGCCTCGAACACCGGCAGGAAGCGGGGCGCATCCAGGAACGCGCCCTCGCTGGTCCCGCTGAGCATGACGCCCGCCAGCCCGAGCCGGGTGACGCACCGCTCCAGTTCCCGCGCTGCCGTCTCCGGACGCTTCATTCCCAGCAGGGCGAAGCCGCCGAAGCGATCGGGATGGGCGGCGATCGCCTCGGCTAGCTGGTCGTTGGTGTCGACGGCCAGCGACGTCGCGGTGTCCGCGTCGATCCGGTCGAAGCCGATCGGGGCCGCCGACAGCACCTGGAGGTCGATGCCCACCTCGTCCATGGCGGCGATGCGGCCGGCGCCGAGGTCCAGCAGCATGGGCTGCACCGCCGCGATCGGGCCGGGTGCGCCACCGCTGCGGTAGGCACCGGTCGCCTCCTGCAGCCCAGGCGTTGTGAAGTGCTCTTCGAGCGTGATGGTTCTCACCGCGGCGGCCTTGGATCGCGGATGTGGACGGGGCTCATGCCTGGTGCAGCCAGGCCTGCTCGCCATCGCGCAGCGCCGCCACGGTTTCGGGCCGGTCGATCCCCGGCATGTCGTTGCTGGGGCTGCGGCCCAGATAGGCCAGGGTGGCGGTGAGGTAGCGGTAGGAGGGCCGGTAGGTGGCGAGCGCCGCCTCGTCGAGCACCAGCCTGTCGCTCGGGTTGCAGGGCTGCAGCAGGTCGCGGATGTAGGCGCCGCGCAGCCCGGCCACGAGCCAGCGGTCGCCGAGGCGCTGCGCCCGCCACATCAGGCGCAGGTAGCCGGTGCCGGTGACGTCGATGCCGTCGCGGTTGTAGAAGCCGTGCAGGGTGCAGGCGGTCTCGGCAATGGCGCGGTCACCGTTCAGGGTGACCACGGCGGCGCCCACGTCGTGGAAGTTGACGTTGCCCGACGAGCGCCAGTTCTTCCGGGTGAGCTCCACGAACAGCTGGCCGCTACCCTTGAACCAGGCGACCTCCACCGTCGACTCCGGATGGTGGTAGGACGCCATCTCGTCCCACGCCGCCGCGTCGCGGGCGGCGCGCTCGCGCTGGATCACCTCGGCGATCGCCGTCCGGTCCAGGATCTCCCTGTACATCGCCTCGAGACCCGCTGATCCATCAGCCATCGAACATTCCTCCCCTGGCCCTTTTTCAGGCTCCGGTTGCGATCGCACCCGCCGGTGCGGAAATGCTGCCGGTGGACCCGCCCAGCGTCCCG
>CAXUBN010000034.1:0-12713 GCA_964249255.1 uncultured Acetobacteraceae bacterium
TTGTCCCCATCCCACATCACACATGCCGCACTCACCGCACTGGGGGTGAACGTGGGCGCGGCGCTCGGGCTCGCCTGAGCGGCCGGTCTAGGATCCGCGCCGACCAACTGCTGGTCGAGCGCGGGCTGGTCGATAGCCGGAGCCGGGCGCAGGCCCTGATCCTGGCCGGCCTGGTGTTCAGCGGCGAACGGCGGGTAGATAAGGCCGGCGACGCCCTGGCACGCGATGCGCCCTTGGCCCTGCGCGGCCAAGACCATCCGTGGGTGTCTCGCGGCGGCCTGAAGCTCGACCACGCGTTGACGCACTTCGCCCTGTCGCCGGCGGGGCGGACCTGTCTCGACATCGGTGCCTCCACCGGCGGGTTCACCGACGTGCTCCTGACACGCGGGGCCGCCCGGGTGCACGCGGTGGACGTGGGGCATGGCCAGCTGGCCTGGTCGCTGCGGAGCGATCCGCGCGTGGTGGTGCACGAGCGGCTCAATGCCCGGACGCTGGACGCCACGATCGTGGTGGATCCGGTGGAGGCGCTGGTGTGCGACGCCAGCTTCATCGGGCTGCGCACGGTGTTGCCGGCGGCGATCGCCTTGTGCCGGCCGGGGGCCTGGGCGGTGGCGCTGATCAAGCCGCAGTTCGAGGCCGGTCGCGCCGCCATCGGCGCCAAGGGGGTGGTACGTGACCCGCGCGTGCACGAGGAGGTCTGTTCCGTGATCCATGCCTGGTGGAGCGCCCTGCCCGGCTGGTCCGTGCTTGGGATCGAGCCCAGCCCGATCACCGGTCCCGAGGGCAACCGCGAGTTCCTGATCGCCGCCGTTCAGAAGAATATTTGTCCGACATGAGCTCGGCTCAGGACCTCCTCATGTGGCTTGACGTGGTGTGCCTCTAGGATGTCGGAGATGCCCGATCTCCCATAAATTGAGGCGCGTCAACGATCATTGGGTTATCAGCCGCGTCGTCTACGTGTGACCCACCATGGCCTGCAATGGGATCGCTATGGTGGCACTCAAACAGTCCTGCTAGCCGGCCGCCGCGAGTGCCGCACCCGCGACATCCGGCCCTGCATCGCCTCGTCGTGCGCTACGAGCGCAGGGCCGACATCCGTCTGGCCTTCACCACCTTCGGCTGCGCCCTCGTCCGTCTCAACCAGATTGAGCGGCGTTGAATTACGGCCGCGTGGGCGCGGCTGCTTCAGATGTACGTGGCCGGGGCGCCCTGGGGATCAGGGCGCAAGGACTGGAACGTCGGGCGGAGGCGATGATGCACAGCGGACGGGCCGTCGATCATCCCTGGCCCTCCACCTCGTCTTAGTTCAGCCCTTGCCTGCCGCCATCTCATGACAGGGGCTTGCCCGGGCCCGGCGGCGGGTCGTCGTCCGCCGAATGCACGACCACCCCGTCGACCACCGTGGCCTCGCCCAGCCGGTAGCCGCCCATGCGGCGGTAGCACAGCAACCCGAGCAGGGCGGCGGCGACGACGGCGAGGAGCAGCGAGGCCGCCGGCGCGATGAACACCTCGGCGAACGGCACGTGCCGCGACAGCAGCATCCCGCCTGCGACCTGCGCCAGCAGCGCGCCGACGCGGCCGAGCGCCTGGCCCCAGCCGGTGGCCATGGACCGGATCGGGGTCGGGTAGAGGGTGCCCAGCACGGCGTTGATGCCGAAGTTGTTGCCGGTGACGCAAAACCCGGCAAACGCGATGATGCCGGCGATGGCGATCGCGGACAGGTGCGGTAGGCCGATCAGCGCCACCACCGGCACGCCGACGGCGAACAGGGTCACGATCGGCAGGACCCCCAGCTGGTCGATGATGAACACCAGCGCCAGGCCGCCGACGATGCCACCGACCGAGTACATCGTCGTGGTCAGCCCGATGCGCTGCGTGCCGGCACCGATCGAGCGCAACAGCAGCGGCAGCCAGCTGACCATGAAGAAGTTGGTGAACTGGTTCGCCGCCAGCACGATCCACAGCAGCGGCGTGATAGCGCCGAGCCCGTCCGAGAACAGCCGGCGCGGCGATCCGCCGTGCCCGCCCTGGTGCACCGCCATGGCGAACCGCGTGTGCGCGTCGATCACGAGGTCCGGCCGCAGCCGGTGGGCCAGGCGGGCCACCTCCGCGGTGCGGTCGCCGCGGTTCAGCAGGTAGCGGATCGACTCCGGCAGCAGCGGGATCGCGCACAGGCCGATGCCCAGCGAGAGCAGGCCGCCCGCCAGGAACAGCACCGGCCAGCCATGGGTCGGTACCAGTGCCGCGCTCACCACGCCCGGCAGCGCGAAGCCGGCCGGGACGCCGAAGTTGACGATGATGATGAACATGCCGCGCAGCCGCTTGGGTGCCACCTCGGCGGTCAGCGCGATGATGTTGGGGATCAGGCCGCCAAGCCCGAGACCGGTCAGGAAGCGCAGCACCGACAGCTGGGCGGGCGTGCGGGCCGCCATCGACGCCAGCGACAGCACGCCAAACGCCAGCAGGGCGCCGACGATCACCCACTTGCGGCCGAGCCGGTCGCCGAGGCCGCCCAGGCTGGGTGCCCCGATCAGCAGGCCGAACACCCCGGCCAGCTGCAACGGCAGGATCGCGTGCGGCGAGATGTGCCAGCTGCGCACCAGGTCCGGCGCCGCCACCCCCAACACCGCGATATTGAAGCCGTCGGCGACCACCGCCAGGATCGCCAGCAGCAGGAACATCACGACCGACGCCTGCATCCTCTGGCCGTCGATGAGCTCGTCCAGATCCACGACCGGCGCGTGGCCCGCATCACCGTCGCCCACGTCATCTCCTCCCTAACCCACGAACGGCCCGGCTGCCCGGCAACAGGATCGGCTCCAACCGCTTAGTTCCTTGCGATCATCTCGTCGACCCCGGTCCCCCGCCCCGCCTTCTGGCCGGTGACGGGCGGGCAGCCCGGGGAGATGATCGTGAGCACGTTGCCCTCGGGGCCGTCGCACAACTGCTTCCATAGCGGGTCGTGGTACGTATCCAGGTCGACGAGGTATTCGACCTGAGGGTCGATCGACAACCGGCGAGTGGCCTGGACTTGGTCGATCGTCCCGGAGGCGTGGGCGTCGCGCGCTGGGCCAGGAGATCGAAGAGGGTCTGCCGCGAGATGCCGAGCGGGCGCGCGATCTCGGCCTTGCTCCGGCCGATGGCGGGGATCACGTCGTCGGCCGGCAACTGGCCCGGGTAGATGGACGCGATCGAAGGGTCGGTGCAGCCGTTGGGTCATAGACCGCCACCCGCAACTCCAACTTGAACGGCATGTTGGATGAATGGACAGGTTGGAGGACGTTATGGACCGTGTCAGCGAACGGTTGACCGACTTCGTCCATACCAGCGAAGGGATCGTCAGGGGTGTGAAGAGGGACGGCATGCGCCGCTTCCTCGGCATCCCCTATGCCGCCCCGCCCGTCGGCGCGTTTCGCTGGCGTCCGCCGCAACCGCATCCGGGCTGGACAAGTCCATTGGACGCGGTCGCCTTCGGCCATGTGTGCGCCCAAAGCAGCGCGGGCCGCCCGGGGTTTGCCTACGACAGTGATAAGGAAGACTGCCTCTTCCTCAACGTCTTTACACCCGTCGGATTCGATGGCGGACGGAAGCGTCCCGTCATGGTGTGGTTTCCCGGGGGCGGCTTGTTCATGGGGGGCGCCAACGGCTACGACCCTGCCGCACTGGTGATGGACGGTGACGTCGTCTGCGTCACCTTGAACTACCGCCTCAACGTGTTCGGCTTCCTTTCGCATCCCGAGATCAACGCCGAGGGCCACGCATCCGGCAATTACGGGATCATGGATCAGCAGGCAGCGCTCCGGTGGGTGAGCCGGAACATCGAGCGTTTCGGTGGCGACGCCGGTAACGTGACGATCTTCGGCGAGTCGGCCGGAGGGATCTGCGTCTGGGCACACCTTGCGTCGCCCGCATCCAGGGGGCTGTTCCACAAGGTCATCGTCATGAGCGGGACCGGTGCCCCGCTGGCGCGAACGCCCTCCCTACAGGATCGGGAGCATGTGGGCGAGATGCTGGCCGCAGCGGCGGGGTGCACGGACCGGGGAGCGGCTGGACTAAGGGCACTCGGCGCGGCGGAGCTCCTGCAGATCAACATCCCATCTCCGGGTGGGTTCGCCGCCAGCGGCCGGTTCAACAGCGGGCTCATGGCGGATGGCGAAACGATCCCGGAGCCGATGCGCCAGCTGTTCACGACGGGGCGGTTCGCGCGGGTGCCCATGATCAACGGCACGACGCGGGACGAGTTTACGTGGTTCCTGGCCATGCGGGAGCTCGCCACGGGCCAGGTCGTCACCGAGGCGCGCTACCCCGAGGCGCTCGCGGCGAGCGTGGCGTCGGCGCTCCCCCAGCTGCTGGGCGTCCATGTCGAGCAGGACGCCCTGCCGGACATCCTGGCACGTTATCCGCCCGAACGGTACGCGACCCCGAGCAACGCCCTGGCCGCGGCGATCGGCGATTGCGGCCTGGTCTGCAGGGGAGGCCGCAGCGCGTCCCGAACGGTGAAGCGCTACGTGGACGATGTCTACGCCTATGAATTCGACGTGGCGGACTCGCCCATCGCCTGGCCACCGGCATCCTTTCCCTATCAATCGGCCCATACCGTGGAGCTGCAGTACGTCTTCCCGGGCTTCCGAGGCGCGAGCGGGACGAGCCACGAGCTGAACGAGGCCCAGAAGGGTCTGGCCCGTCAGATGGTCCGATACTTCACGGCCTTCGCGCGGACCGGTTCACCTGATGCCGGGCCACGAGCACCGGCCTGGCCTGTATACGAGGCAGCGAGGGACAACTACCTGTCATTGCGAACACCCGAGCCAATCGTGCTTGAGGCGTTCGGAGATCGCCACCATTGCGACTTCTGGGATGGCCTATGAGTTACCCTTACATATCGGCCAGGATACCGCCTCAGCCATCAATCAAACTATGCCCAGGGGCTTCTCACGTGGTTCGACATGGTGTGCTTGCGATCAAGGGTGACCCCGTTTCCGCCCTATCGAAGCGGCAGGTCCTGTAGATCGTGTCGTGACACCTCGGCCAGCAAATCCCAGATCCGCGCCGGCTCGGCTGGCTCATCGAGATCGTTGAAGAGACGGTCGAGCTCGTCGAGCTTCGCGTTGTATTCGAGTTCGTCCACCAGAGCCTCCTATCGCGACGCTGATCATGGCCCAAAACGTGGCGCCAATGTGACAGTTGCCGCCAAATCAGCGATGAACGCATCAGGTTGACAAAGTTCACCCTCCGTACGCCGGGCTTGCCCGGCACCCCGCATTCGCCCATGTCCGGGACCCATCATGACCCTCTCCCTAACCCCCGCCCGCTCGCACGACGCGCACGACCTATCGGAGGCGGAGCGCTCGCGGATCCTGGCCAAGGCGGCCCTGTTCGCGCCGCCGCCGGCGGTGGGAGCGGACGGGCGGCGGGAATTGGTCGGGCTGTCGCGGGACGAGATGATCGCGGCACTCGCGGAGATCGGCGAGAGGCCATTCCGTGCCAAACAGCTGTGGCACTGGATCTACCACCAGGGCATCACCGATTTCACCCGGATGAGCTCGCTGGGGCGCACGCTGCAGGACCGGCTCGTGGAGCGCTTCGTGGTGGGCCGGCCGGAGGCGGCCACCATTCAGACCAGTGCCGACGACACGCGAAAGTTCCTGTTCCGCTTCCGGGACGGACAGGAGGCGGAAACCGTCTACATCCCCGACAGGAGGGAAGACCGGGGTGCCGTCTGCATTTCCAGCCAGGTCGGCTGCACCTTGTCCTGCCGGTTCTGCCATACGGGCACGCAGCGACTGGCGCGCAACCTGGGGGCGGCGGAGATCGTCGGCCAGTTCATGGGTGCGCGCGACAGCTACAACGAATGGCCGAGCCCGCAGGGCGAAACGCCACGCCTGTTGTCCACGATCGTGCTGATGGGCATGGGCGAGCCGTTGTACAACTACGAGAACGTCGCCAAGGCGATGCGCATCGTGATGGATGGCGAGGGCATCGCGCTGTCGCGGCGGCGGATCACGCTGTCCACATCCGGGGTGGTGCCGATGATGGACCGGCTCGGCACTGAGCTTGGGGTCGGGCTGGCTGTCAGCCTCCATGCGGTTACCGACGAGCTGCGCGACGAGATCGTGCCGTTGAACCGTAAGTATCCGATCGCCGAGCTGCTGGCGGCCTGCCGGCGCTACCCGGCGGCCAGCAACGCCCGACGCATCACCTTCGAGTATGTGATGCTGCGCGGCGTGAACGACAGCGAGGCGGAGGCGCGCGAGCTGGTGCGGCTGATCCGGGGCATCCCGGCCAAGGTGAACCTGATCCCGTTCAACCCGTGGCCGGGCAGCGCCTACCTGCCGTCCACACGGGACCGTTTGACGCGGTTCGCGCAGGTGGTGACGGATGCCGGGTTCGCCTCGCCGATCCGCATGCCGCGTGGCCAGGACATCCTGGCCGCGTGCGGACAGCTCCGCACGGAAAGCCGGCGCGATGGCAAGGTGCTGACTGGACACGGATGACCTGGCTGCAACCGCCGCGGTCCTCCGCCGTCAACCCTGCGGACCACGGAGTTGACGATATGACCCCAACATCGGGACAGACGACCGGCAACGTGCCGGTCGAGGGCATCGACCCGGGCGGGACCCATGGCAGCCCGAGCGGCAACGCGCAGAAGAAGGGCACATCCGACCTCGAGAACGCCCGTCCGGAAGTACAGAGCGGCGACCAGAACGATCACGTCACCCGCGCCACCGGCCCCAGGGATGCCGCCGGCAAGGATGACGACGAGGATATCCCCTACCCCGGCGCGCCGGCCTGAACGGCACGCTGGCGGCACGGGTCGGACGGGAAACCGCTCGGCTCGATGCCGAGGCCGCGCGGCTGGATCGGGAACCTGGGTTCCCGACCGATGGGTTCGCGCTGCTGCGGGACCTGGGCGCACTCCTGGCGCCATTGCCGCGGCGGCATGGGGGCGACGGCCTCGGCACCGAGGCCGCCGGTGCGCTGGGGCTCCTGGCGCTGCTGCGGGCGATCGGGCGGGGTAGCCTGTCGCTAGGACGGCTCTACGAGGGACACGTCAACGCCCTCAAACTCATCACCCAATACGGCACCGAGACCCAACTAGCGACGGCAGCGCAGGACCTGCGGGACGGCCATCTGTTCGGCATCTGGGTGACGGACGGTGCGGACCCGGTGCGACTGGTCGAGACGGACGGCGGACTCCGCCTCGCCGGCGCTAAGTCGTTCGCCTCCGGCGCCTGCCACCTGACCCGGCCATTGATCACGGCGCAGCCGGCGGACGGGCCGCCGCGGATGGTGGTAGCGCGTCTGGGCGACGAACGCGCGGCCAGTCCAACCATCGGCGGACTATGCGGCATGCGCGGCGCGGTCACCGGGCGGTGCGACTTCACGGGCGTCGCGGTGGCGCCGGAACAGATGATCGGCGCGCCCGGCGACTACCTGCGGCAGCCGGAGTTCTCCGCCGGCGCCTGGCGCGGGATCGCGGTGGCGCTGGGCGGCATCGACCGGCTACTGGACCTGCTGCGCCGACAGCTGGCCGAGCGCGGCCGCGCGGAGAACCCGCATCAGGCGGCGCGGATCGGCGAGGCGCTGATCGCGCGCGAGACCGCCTCAATGTGGGCACGGCGGGCGGCTTTGCTGGCGGAAGGCGAGCACCACGAGCCGGGGGACGTGGCCGGCACCGTCAACCTGGCGCGGATCGCCTGCGAGGGGGCCGGCCTGGCGGTGATCGCCTTGGTGCAGCGCAGCCTCGGGCTGCAGGGCTTCCTGCTGACAAATCCGGCTGAGCGGGTGATACGCGACCTCGCCACCTACCTGCGGCAGCCAGCGCCGGACGAAACGCTGGTCGAGGCCGCACACTGGTTCACCGGGCATGATCTGCCCGATCCGGAGACCGCCGCGTGAGGGCGGATGCGGTGCACGCGGCGATGCGGGCGCTGCCGGAAGCGGACCTCGATGCGGCGGTGCCGGGCACCGCATTGGTACTGGCCCCCCATCCCGACGACGAAAGCCTGGGTTGTGGCGCGCTGATCGCCGAGGCCTGCGCGCGGGGACGGCCGCCACTGGTGGTAGTTGCGACCGACGGGGTCGGTTCGCACCCGAACTCGGTCGCGTATCCGTCCGACCGGCTGCGCATCCTACGGGAGGCGGAAACGCTCGCGGCGGTGGCCCATCTCGGTCTGTCGCCGGAGCGGGTCGCGTTCCTGCGGCTACCCGACACCGCGGCGCCATCGGAGGGTCCGGCATTCGACGATGCGGTGATGCGGCTGTCGACGCTTGCCGAGCGGTTCGCCTGCGATGCCGTCCTGGCGACGTGGGTGCACGATCCGCATTGCGACCACCTCGCCTGCTGGCGCATCGCCGAGCGGATGGCGTGGCGGCAAGGGCTGAAACTGCTGGCCTACCCGGTCTGGGGTTGGGTGATCGCAGCGGACGACGAGATCCCCTGTGCTGCGCCGCATGGGGTGCGACTGCCAGTGGGTCGGCACGCCGAGGCCAAGCAGTGCGCGATCATGGCGCACCGGAGCCAGTATGGCGACCTGATCACCGACGATCCGGGGGGATTCCGGCTGCCCGACACGCTGCTGTCGGCGTTCCGGCAGCCATTCGAGGTTCTGTTGTCATCATGAGCGACCGCGAAACCTGGGCGGCCGAGGTGTTTGACCGCATCTATGCCGGCAGTGCCGATCCGTGGCGCTACAGGACCAGCCCGTACGAGCGGGCGAAGTATGCGCAAACGCTGGCGGTTCTGCCGGCGCGGGCCGAGCGGGCGCTGGAGGTGGGCTGCTCGATCGGCGTGATGACGGCGCTGCTGGCGCCGCGCTGCGGACAGCTGCTGGCACTCGACGGCGCCGCAGCCGCGGTGGAGCGTGCCTGCGCGCACTGCACCGCGCTGCCGCAGGTCAGCGTCCGGCATGCCCGGGTGCCGGATGGACTGCCGGACGCACCGGATGGCGGATGGGACCTGATGCTGCTGTCGGAGATGCTGTACTTCCTGTCGCCGACGGACCTACGCCGGCTCGGTCGGGCGCTGGTAGCGCGTGCCGCGCCCCATGCGACGATCGTGCTGGTGAACTGGACCGGCGAGACCGATACGCCCTGCACCGGCGACGAGGCAGCGGATGTGTTCACCGCCGCCTGCCACGGGTTCCGGCCGACCCTGCACTTGAGGGGTGGATCGGACACGGAACATTATCGACTGGATCGACTGGAGCGCTAGAAGGCTGCGGCCCCACTCCCAACCCGATTTTCTAAGGATTGAAGTCCAGAGGCTGCGCCTCTGGCAGGGTCCAGGGGCGGAGCCCCTGGCCTTCAGCCCACCGCACCGGCCCGGCCCGCAGCGGTCGCAGGATCGTCAGCGCGTCCGCGACATGACGCCGCAGTTCCGCCCGCGCGACGCTGCGACGCGTCAGCAACGGGCTTTCCGCCTCGATGCGCGCCCAGCTTTCACCGAACCACCGCCGGTCCAGGAACGACATCAGCGTCTCGGTCGGCAGCCCGGCATCGCGCCCATAGGCATCGACCGCGCGAGCGGTCGGACGGCACCCGTGCAGCGTGCGCAGCCTGGCTCGCAGCGCGGCGCGCCGCAGGCAGTCGGCGGCAGGTTCCAAGCTGTCGTCGAGTTCGGGATCCTGCTGCCGGATCCGGCGTGCCATGGTCTCCGCCATGCCGCCGGCGGCGCGCCCGACCACCCGGCCGGACACGGTGACCACCGCCTCCGGGGCATGGCGGATGGCGGCGTCGACCCGACGGAGCGCCAGCAGGAAGCCGCGGTCCTCGCCCGAGCGCACCGGTGGCACTCCCCCCGCCCGCCGCCAGGCCTGAACGGTGACGGCGATGCTGGCCCCCGAATGTTCGGTATGGCGGGGCCAGGGATCGTGCGGATCAGGATCGACCAACGCGTGGATCTCGTCGAGCAGGGTTGCGTAGGCGACCTCGGCCGCGTCGTCGGCGTGCAGCGCGGCCGGGATCAGCGCCGCCTCGACCGGATCGATCTCGGCACGGCCGCACACCACCTCGGCGCCGTATCCGAGGGCGGCCCGGTTGGCGGCGATCCAGCTCGGCATGGGGCAGCCGTCGGCATCGGTGGTGAGCAGGATGCCGTCCGGCCCGCCCAGCTCGGCCCCGATCGCCATCGCCTCGGCGCGCGCGGTGCCGGCGTGGGCATCGGATGCGGGGTAGCTGCGCTGCACGAGCGTGATCGGGAATGGCAGCATCATGCGCATCGCCTCCACGCGTGCCGCGGTAGCGTCCGTGGTGTTGTTGAGCAGGAGCACTAGGTGGTCGAGCCGGCCGCCGCGCTGCCCGGCCAGCGCGGCCAGGCAGGCGCCGATGCGCTCCTCCTCGTCCCGGACCGGAATGGCCACCACCAGCGGGCGGTCGAACGCGGAACGGGCGGCGGAAGCGGGGTCAGGCACTGGGGCGGAGGTCCTTGTCGAGTGGATCATGGCGGATGCCGTGGGGTGGCAACCGTCCCCGGTCATCGCGGTTGCTGCCGGCCCGGTCCGTGACGGACACATTGTCGTTTCGGTGCGCACATGTCCGCGACGGATGCCCGGCTTCTCGGCAGCGGGGTTTGGGTGCTAACCGGGACGGACGTAAGGCAGGGAGTGGGGTCGATGGCCAGGAAGGACGTGAGGAAGGTCGTGCTGGCCTATTCCGGCGGCCTCGACACCAGCGTGATCCTGCGCTGGCTGCAGCAGCATTACGGCTGCGAGGTGGTGACCTTCACCGCGGATCTGGGCCAGGGCGAGGAGCTGGGGCCGGCGCGCCGCAAGGCCGAGCTGATGGGCGTCAAGGAGATCTTCGTCGACGACCTGCGCGACGTGTTCGTCCGTGATTTCGTGTTCCCGATGTTCCGCGCCAACACGCTCTACGAGGGGCAGTACCTGCTGGGCACGTCGATCGCGCGGCCGCTGATCGCGCAGCGGCAGATCGAGATCGCCGAGCAGGTCGGTGCCGATGCGGTGGCGCACGGCGCCACCGGCAAGGGCAACGACCAAGTGCGCTTCGAGCTCAGCTACTACGCGCTGAAGCCCGACGTCACGGTGATCGCGCCGTGGCGGGAATGGGACCTAACGTCCCGCACGAAGCTGCTGCAGTTCGCCGAGGACAACCAGATCCCGATCGCGCGCGACAAGCGCGGGGAGGCGCCGTTCTCGGTGGACGCGAACCTGCTGCACTCGTCGTCGGAGGGGAAGATCCTGGAGGATCCGGCGCTGGCGCCGGACGAGAGCGTGTTCCAGCGCACGGTCAGCCCGGAGGCGGCACCCGACTTGGCGACCGAGATCACGGTCGATTTCGCGGGTGGCGACATGGTGTCACTGGATGGTGTCACGCTCGCGCCGGCGGCGCTGCTCGCGCGGCTGAACGAGCTCGGACGCGCGAACGGGATCGGGCGGCTGGACCTGGTCGAGAACCGCTACGTGGGGATGAAGTCGCGCGGCGTGTACGAGACGCCGGGGGGGACGATCCTGCTGGCGGCGCACCGGGCGATCGAGTCGATCACGCTGGACCGCGAGGCCGGGCACCTCAAGGACAGCCTGATGCCGCGCTACGCGGAGCTGATCTACAACGGCTACTGGTTCAGCCCGGAGCGGCGGATGCTGCAGGCGCTGATCGACGCGAGCCAGAACAGCGTGACCGGGCGGGTGCGGCTGAAGCTGTACAAGGGCAACGTGATCGTGGTCGGGCGGGAAAGTCCGCACAGCCTGTACGACACCCGCGTGGTGACGTTCGAGGATGACCAGGGGGCGTATGACCAGGTGGACGCGGCCGGCTTCATCCGGCTGAACGCGCTGCGGCTGCGGCTGGGAGCGGCCGCGGGACGCAGGGGCGGCGCGCTTTGACGGGTCGATGAGGCCGGCTGCCGACGAGGCCGTTCTCGCCGATCGGGCGGCGGCGCACCCGGACGGGGTGCTGCCGGTGCTGCGCACGGTGGGGCGGGCGTACGCGCTGATCTGGCGGCACCGTGCGCTGCATACGCGGGCGATCTGGCCGCCGGTCCTGTTCCTGGTGGCGGCCGAGTTCCTGTATCACCGGATGGTCGGCAACGCCCGCGGGCCGGCGGGGCTGTGGCACGCGATCCTGGGGGCACCGTGGTACGTGCCGGCGGCCGCGGTGTTGGCGTGGCTGACGGGGCTGAAGTTCCTGCTGTCGTTCAGCATCTCGTGGCGGCGCCACCTGCTGCTGGGCGAGCGGTTCGACCCATTCTTCTTCAAGGCGCCGTTCTGGCGCTACCTCGGCTTCCTGCTGCTGACCTACGCGTGGGTCGTGCCGGTGATGCTGCTGTCGCTGCTGCCGGCCGCGATGATCGGGGCGGCACAGGGGTCGGCCAGGCCCGGACTCGCGGCGGCGGTACTCGGGGTGCCGGCGGCGGCGTTCGCGGCGTGGGGGGTGATGCGGCAGGTGCCGTTCTTCACCGGACTGACGCTGGACCCGCCCCGGCCGGGCTGGCGTGCCGGCGTGACGGCGATGCGCGGCACCACGGGGCGCTACGCTGCCTGCTTCGTGCTGGCGATGCTGCCGGTGGTGGGGCTCGACCTGCTGCTCGACCTCGGACTGGACCTGGCCGGCGCGGACCGGCATGCGGTGCCCGTGGCGCTGGGCGAGTCCGCGTTCCGGCAGGCGATGCTGTTCGTGCACTTCTCGCTCGGCGCGTCGATCGGCGCGATCACCACGACGGTCGTGCTGCCGGACCTGCGGAACCGGCTTCAAGG